>JAYUHT010000356.1:0-4467 GCA_043766725.1 Burkholderiales bacterium
TGCGCATCGAGAACCTGGTGTTGAATCAGCCGGCCGTCACACGCGAGGCGGGCACGTTCGGTGAGTTCCTGGAATTTGAAACGCTCACGCTGTGCCCCATCGACACGCGCTGCCTCGAACGCAGCCTGCTGCGCGCCGATGAAGTGGCCTGGCTCAACGACTATCACGCCGGCGTGCGCGCGCGCCTGGGCCCGCTGCTGCAAGGCGCGGCGCTGGCCTGGTTGGTCGAACGCACGCAAGCGCTGGCTTGATGCGCCGCCTGCGCCTGCGCCTGCGCCTTGGCCTGTGCAGCCTTGCGTTGTGCGCTGCAGGTGCGACCCAGGCCTGGAGCGGCCACACCCTGTGCAGTTGGCAAGCGCTGGCGCCGCTGGCTGAGTTGCAAGGCGTGCAGACGCAGGCTGAGACGCTGGAGCAGTTCATCACAGCGCAAGCCCCGCGCCTGGAAGTGCTGCTGCGCGAGCATGAAGCCTGGGCACGGCAGAACCTGGCTGACTACCCCGCCCGGCCCGATGAGTTGGCGTTCAAGGCCGCTGGCGCGGGCCCGGCCGTGCCGCGCTTCTTGCAGGCCTTGCGGCTGAACGGCGAATCGCGTTTGAAGCTGTTTGTGCAACTGCGCCCCGGCCAGGCGCGGGCCGATCAAGCGCGCATGCCTTGGGTGGACATCAGCGCGCTGCGCAGCGGTGGTGCGCCGCGTGAGAACACTTTCGTGCAGTTGGCGCCGGGCGAAGCGGCGGCGGCGTTCGACGTGCTGGCCACGGCGTCGAGCGAGCCCGACTACGGCCTGGACATTGGCCTGTTTGCCGACAACGGCACGGCGCAAGGCGCGCGCTACGGCTTCG
This sequence comes from Burkholderiales bacterium, assembly GCA_043766725.1. Taxonomy (GTDB): domain Bacteria; phylum Pseudomonadota; class Gammaproteobacteria; order Burkholderiales; family Burkholderiaceae_C; genus Rubrivivax. The sequence goes on from JAYUHT010000356.1 coordinate 840, forward strand.
GCAAGCAGCCCTATGGCAGCCCGGCGGTCGACTATTCAAGCCAGGCACCGTTTCACATGGGCTTCTTTCACGAGGCCGCCGTCGTCAACCTGGTGGCGCCGTTCATCCGCCGCGGCCACCCCGAGTCGCGCATCGCCTTGTTCAGCGCCCTGGCGCGCGAGGCCTTCGCCAGCGGCCACGCCTACTGGGGCTGGCGCTTCACCGGCTGGGCCCTGCATTACGTGCAAGACCTGACCCAGCCCTATCACGCGCGCGCGCTGCCTGGTGTGAGTGCGGCGCGCATGTTGTGGGTGTACGCGCTGGCCATGGCGGGCAAGCCCGGCGCGCGCGATGACGCCATCACGCTGGTGACCAACCGCCACATCGTGCTTGAGGGCTACCAGTTCGCGCGCATGAGCCGGGCCTACGAGCGCGATGACATGAACGATGACTTGCTGGCCGCGCTGCGCGATGCCTCGCTCGACAGCGGCCATTGGCTCTACGCCAGCAGCGACGCCCGCAACCGCGTCAGCGCCGAAGCCGCCGACAGTGCCGACGCGCTCGACGAGCAACTGGCGCGCAGCTTTCCGCCGCGGCTGGTGGCTGACGCCAAACAGCCGCTGGGCAACGATGCCAACAGCATCGACATGCAAGCCGCTGCGCGCGACATGCCGGCGGCCGAGCAAGCGGCGTTCGAACGTGAACTGGTTGGCTTGATGCAGCGCCTGGGCCAGCACAGCCGCGCACTCGTGCGCGCCGTGTTGGCGCCGCGTTGAGGGCACGGCGTTGATGGCTTCAGCGCCGGCCATGATCGGCATCGACCTGGGCGGCACCAAGATCGAAGCCGCGGTGCTGGATGCTGCCGGCGCCTTGCGCTGGCGCCAGCGCGTGGCCACGCCGCGCGACGACTACGCCGCCACGCTACAGGCCATGGCCATGCTGGTGGCGGCCGCGGAACGCGACACCGGCCACGCTGGCCTGAGCGTGGGCGTGGGCGGCCCGGGCACGCTCACGGCCGAAGGTGTGCTGAAGAACGGCAACTCGGTGTGGCTGAATGGCCGGCCCATCGAGCGCGATCTGGGCCAACTGCTGCAACGCCCGGTGCGCTACACGAACGATGCCAACTGCCTGGCCCTGAGCGAAGCCACCGACGGCGCGGGTGCCGGCTGCAACGTGGTGTTTGCCGTGATCCTGGGCACCGGCACCGGGGCCGGTATCGCCATCAACGGCCGCGTCCTGCAAGGCCCGAATGGCCTGGCCGGTGAATGGGGCCACAACCCGTTGCCGTGGGGTGATGCCGGCGAGCCGCGCCTGCGCTGCTGGTGCGGCCAGCAGGGCTGCGTGGAGACCGTGCTCAGCGGCCCGGGCCTGGCGCTAGACCATGCGCTGCGCCACGGCGGCAGCCTGCGCGGTGAGGCCATCGTGGACTTGGCCGAGGCGGGTGACGCCGCGGCCGTGGCCACGCTGGCGCGCTACACGCAGCGCCTGGCGCGCGCGCTGGCCGGCATCATCAACCAGCTCGACCCGAACGTTATCGTGCTCGGCGGCGGGCTGTCGCGCCTGGCCCAGATTTCCGACGCCGTGCCCAGGCTGTGGGGCCAGTGGGTCTTTGGCGCCACAGCGAGTGAGCCGGTGCGCACGCGGCTGCTGCCGGCCAAACATGGCGATGCATCGGGCGTTCGCGGCGCGGCCTGGTTGGGTGCCACCGCCCGCGAATGAGCCGCCAACGCCAAGGCTGATTTGAAGCGTTAACTGCGCTGCATGTTGGCCTTGAGCGCCTCGTTCAAGCCGGACAGGCTGTCCAGCAAGTGCGCCCGGCTTTCCACGCTCAGGCGCGGGCTCTTGCTGACTTTGAGCAACTGCGCCTGCAACTCGGTGGCATACAAGCGCACCAGGCTCAGCGCATCGGCCGGGGCGATGGCGCCGCCGCGCGTGAGCAGCAACTGCACGCGCTTGAGGTGTTCACGTTGCAGGTTGCGGCGCATGCTTTCAGTTTCGCCGCCCGCGGCCAGCTCGCTCCACACCGCGCGCTGCAAGGTGGCATAGACCTCGGCCAGCGTCAGCGCCTGGCTGCGCGCCGCGCCTTCCAGGAATAGCGGTTGTTCCAGCAGGCGCTGCGCCGTGCTGCCGCTCATCAGCCGGTCCAGCGCCAGACCCTGCACGCGCAGCACCGATGCCGGAATGCTGACCGGGTCGCGGCGCTCGAACTCAACATAGTCGGGCGAGATGTTGGCCACCAGCTTGGCGGGGAAGCGGAAGGCGTCGGCCACGAACAGCGACTGCGTCAACAGGCCCAGCGCGCGGCGCTGTTCACCGGCGTCAACCGGCACGAATGCGGCCTGGCGCGCAGCCGCTGCGGGCGTGCCCGGCACTTCACGCACGGCGTGCATGCCGCCCACATACTTGGCCACCACCTCCACGGCGCGGCGCATCTGGCCAAAGCCAGTTGACAACATGCTGCGCTGGCGCAGACTGCCTTCACCCGGGCGGGGTTGCCAGGTCTCAGCGCGCTTCCAGAGTTCTTGCGTCAGTTTCAGGCGGCGCTCCACATACGTGAGCGGGTCAGCGCCCAGATCGAACATGTTGGCCTTGGGGTCGAAGCCACTGCCACCGGCAAAACTGCTTGCGTCGGCGTCGTCGGCAAACGTCAGCAGCGGTTCCGTGCTGCGCGAAGCAATGCGTTCCAGCTCGTCGGCTTCAGCCTTGCCGTCGAGTGGCCGGTAGGCGTATTCGATGGCCCAGTAGTCGTAAGCGCCAATGCCGCCGGCCAGCAAGCGCGAGCGCGCCTCGCCAGGCAGCGGCAGGTTGTAGGCTGGGTAGTCCATCACCGAGCTGCCCACGCCGTTGGTTTCGGTGAAGGCCGGGTCAGACAACTGGTCTTGGGTGTACACGGTGCTGCCCTTGAAGTTGTGCTTCAGGCCCAGGGTGTGGCCCACCTCATGGGTGACCACGTCTTTGATCACGGCTTGCACCAGGGCCTCGGCCTCGGGGCTGTCGGGTGCCAACACGCCAGTAGCGGCCAAGGCTTCCATGGCGAAGGCAAATTCGCCGGCGACGGCCTCGCCGTAGCTGCAAAAGGCTTGGCGCTCGGCGCCGCGGCCATTGCGCCACGGCGCCGTCAGGCGCTCGAGGTTGCGCTCGCTCAAGCTGGCGAAGGGCGCATCCGGGATGAAGCTGGCTGCCGGGCCTTGTGTCTGCTCGACCGCCAGCCCGCGTGCGTAGCGCGCCCAGTCATCACCGATACGAATGTCGGCATCCAGGATTTCGCCGGTGCGGGGGTCTGAATGCGAGGGGCCCGTGGCACTGCCGGAGTCCAGGCCGAAGTACCAGCGGATCGAGGCATGCGTGCCGTCGAGCGTGTCGAATTCGGCGTCGTCAGCCTGCTGCTGCACCACGATGGCGTCTTTGAAGCCGATCTTCTCGAACGCCTTGTTCCACTCGAGCACGCCGGCCTTAACACTGGCGCGGTATTCGAGCGGCACGTTCTTGTCGATCCAGAAAGTGATGGGCTTCACCGGTTCTGACAGCGCAGCGGCCGGGTCTTTCTTTTCCAGCCGCCAACGGTTGATGTAATTCACGCGCTGGCGCAGCTTCAGGTCGGCAGTGAAGTCGGTCACCGTGTCGTAGAAGTGGCCGATGCGGCCGTCGG
>JAYUHT010000357.1:0-4464 GCA_043766725.1 Burkholderiales bacterium
GTCCTGGCCAATGATGAGAAACCACTGCGCGCCCGGCGTTGCCGCTTGCAGCTCGCGCACGGTGTCGAGCGTGAAGCTGGGTCCAACGCGGTTCAGCTCGCAGCGCTCCAGCGTGAAGCGCGGCTCGTCGGCGATGGCCAGTTGAACCATCGCCGCGCGGTGCGCGGGCGACGCCAGTTCGCGCGTCTTCTGCCAGGGTTGACCGGCCGGCACCCAGCGCACGGCGTCGAGCTGAAGCTGGCTCAACGCGACCTGCGCCAGCGCGACATGGGCGCTGTGCACCGGGTCGAAGCTGCCGCCGAACAAGCCGAATTTCTTCAGACTCAAGTGGGCACCCAGTTCGCCCAGTCGCGCGGCCGCAAAAACTCGCTGTACAGCCGCGCCTCGGGCGTGCCGGGCTGCGGCGCCCAGGCGTAGCGCCATTTGGCGATGGGCGGCATCGACATCAGGATGCTCTCAGTGCGGCCGCCCGATTGCAGGCCGAACAAGGTGCCGCGGTCGAACACCAAATTGAACTCGACATAACGCCCACGACGGTAGGCCTGAAAATCGCGCTCGCGCTCACCATAAGGCGTATCGCGACGCCGCTCGACGATCGGCAAGTACGCAGGCAAAAAGGCATCACCTACTGAGCGCAGCATCTCGAAACTGCGCTCAAAACCCAGCTCGTTGAAGTCGTCAAAAAAGATGCCGCCGATGCCGCGTGGCTCATTGCGGTGCTTGAGAAAAAAGTACTCGTCGCACCAGCGCTTGAAGCGCGGGTACAGCGCGTCGCCAAAGGGCTGCAGCGCATCAAAACAGCTCTGATGAAAGTGCTGCGCATCGGCCTCAACACCGTAGTACGGCGTCAAATCCATGCCGCCACCGAACCACACCACCGGCTCGCGCCCGGCAGGTTGTGCCGCGAACATGCGCACGTTCATGTGCACTGTGGGCACGTGCGGATTGCGCGGGTGCATGACCAGCGACACGCCCATCGCCTCGAACGGCGCGCCGGCCAACTCAGGCCGATGCGCCGAGGCCGAGGGCGGCATCGCCGCGCCCAGCACGTGGCTGAAATTGCAGCCGCCGCGCTCGATCAGCGCGCCCTGCTCGATCAGTTGCGTGTTGCCATCGCCTTGCAGGCGCTCGCCGGGCGCGCGCGTCCAGGCATCGGTGATGAAAGCCCCGCCATCGGCCTGCGCCATGGCACTGACGATGCGCTGCTGCAGGCCCAGCAGGTAGTGGCGAACGGCGGCGGTGTCCATAACGTCTTCGGATCAGAGGCTCAGGCGCGCAGCCGAATCGGCGCCGCACGCTCGGGATACTTGCCTTGGTGCGATTGCAAGCGGGCGGCGATCAGCGCCATGTCGGCTTCGCGCTCACCGCTGAGCCGAACAAAGTGGCGCACCCCGACCTGCCGCGCAGCGTAGTCGAAGAAGACCAGGCCCAGCGGCACATCGGCCTGCAGCGCCACTTGGTAGAAGCCGCTGCGCCAGCCCTCGGTGAGCGCGCGCGTGCCCTCGGGTGAGAGGCCGAGCCAGAAATATTCGTCGCGCGATTTGGCCAGTTGCATGCGCTCGCACATCTGCCCGACCACGCCTTGGCGCGTGTGACGCAGCACGGGGATGCCGCCCAGCCAACGCAGCCAGCGGCCGAACAAGGGGATGCGAAACAGGCTGTCCTTGCCCCAGAAACTCAGGTCGATGCCGACCGCCCATTTGGTCAACACGGCCAGCGGGAAATCCCAGTTCGAGGTGTGCGGGTACACCACCACCACGCCCTGGCGTGCGGGCAGGCCGTCGAAAATCACCGTCCAGCCCAAGCGTTGCAGGCCCCAGCGCGCCAGGCGGCTGCCACGCAGTTGAAGCGGGCGCTGCGGCAGATCATGAGCAAATGTGGCTTTGCCACTTTGCTCATACCCGCCCGCGGGCCGGACGACGCACTTGTCGGCCTGGGGGCGATGTTCAACGCTTGATCGCACGGTGCCCAATGTCATGTCGGTACTGCGCGCCGTCGAAGCTGATGCCTGAGAGCGCCTGGTACGCGCGCTGTTGCGCCAGCTTGGTTGAATCGCCCAAGGCTGTCACGCAAAGTACGCGTCCACCGTTGACCTGCACCTGGCCTTCTGCGCTCACCGTGGTGCCGGCGTGGAACACCACCGCGTCGTCGCTTTCAGCAGGCAGGCCGGTGATGGCGTCGCCCTTGCGCGGCTGCGCCGGGTAGCCGGCGGCGGCCATCACCACGCCGAGTGCTGTGCGGCGATCCCACTGCAGCTCAACCTGATCGAGCGTGCCGCCGGTGGCGTGCATCAACACATCGAACAGATCGCTCTTCAGGCGCATCAAGATCGGCTGCGCCTCGGGGTCGCCCAGGCGCGCGTTGAACTCCACCGTGCGCGGGTGGCCGTGCTCGTCGATCATCAATCCGGCGTACAAAAAGCCGGTGAAGGGCATGCCATCGGCGGCCATGCCGGCCAGCGTGGGCGCGATGATTTCGTGCATCACGCGGGCATGCACATTGGGCGTCACCACCGGGGCGGGTGAATAGGCGCCCATGCCACCGGTGTTGGGGCCGATGTCGCCATCGCCGAGGCGCTTGTGGTCCTGGCTGGTGGCCAGCGCCAGCGCCTGCGTGCCGTCACAGATGACGATGAAGCTGGCTTCTTCGCCGTGCATGAATTCTTCGATCACCACGCGCGGCACGGCGGCGCCATCGGCGCCTGGGTTGTGCTGCACGCCGAGGGTGTTCCCAAGCAGCATGAAATCGATGGCCGCGTGGGCCTCGGCCAGGCTCGTTGCCACCACCACGCCCTTGCCGGCGGCCAGGCCGTCGGCTTTGATGACGATGGGTGCGCCGTGGGCGTCAACATGTGCGTGCGCGGCCGCCGCATCGTCGAACACCGCGTAGTGCGCGGTGGGGATGCGGTGGCGCTGCATGAAGGCCTTGGCGAAGGCCTTGGAGCTCTCCAGTTGCGCGGCCGCGCGGGTCGGCCCGAAGATGCGCAGACCGCGGGCGCGGAAGGCATCGACCACGCCTTGTGACAGCGCCGCTTCCGGGCCCACCACCGTCAACGCGATCTGGTGCGAGAGCGCAAATTCAAGCCAGCCGGCGACATCGGTGATGGCGACGTTCTCAAGATGCGCATGGCGCCCGGCTGCGCGTGCCGTGCCCGCATTGCCCGGCGCCACAAACACCTTTTGCACCTTGGGGCTCTGCGCCAACTTCCAGGCCAGCGCGTGCTCGCGGCCACCGCTGCCGATCACCAGCACGTTCATGGGGCGCTCACTTTGCGTGTCAGCACGGCGCGATGCAGGCCATCATTGAACGGCCGGATCACGCGTTGATCTCGGCGTTGTGATAGAGCGCCTGCACGTCGTCCAGGTCTTCCAGCACATCGAGCAGTTTTTGCATGCGCTCGGCGTCGTCACCGGCCAGCTCGATCGCCGCCTCGGGGCGCATCGTCACTTCACCTAACTCGGGTTTCAAGCCGACAGCTTCGAGTGCCAATTTCACGGCCTCGAAATCGGCCACGGCACACAGCACTTCGATGGCGCCATCACCATCGGTGATCACGTCCTCGGCGCCGGCTTCCAGCGCCACTTCCATCACCTGGTCTTCAGACGTGCCGGGCGCAAACACCAACTGACCGCAGTGCTTGAATTGAAACGCCACCGAGCCCTCGGTGCCCATGTTGCCGCCGTATTTGCTGAAGGCGTGGCGCACCTCGGCCACGGTGCGCACGCGGTTGTCGGTCATGCAATCGACGATGATCGCCGCGCCACCGATGCCATAGCCTTCGTAGCGCACTTCTTCGTACTGCACGCCGTCCAGATTGCCGGTGGCCTTGTCGACGTTGTATTTGATGCGGTCGGCCGGCATGTTGGCGGCGCGGGCGCCGGCGATGGCCAGACGCAGGCGCGGGTTGGCGCTGATGTCGGCGCCGCCTTGCCGCGCGGCGACGGTGATTTCACGGATGATGCGCGTCCAGATCTTGCCGCGCTTTTCGTCCTGGCGGCCCTTGCGATGCTGGATATTGGCCCACTTTGAATGTCCAGCCATGGGGGTCGAATCTCCTGCTGCGGCGCCAGCTCAAGGCACACGCGGGTTGTCTTTTGGGGAGGCGGCATTCTACTGGCGCGCTTGTGCGTTGCAGCACTGCGAACAATGGGGGCGGCTGGCGCGGTGATCGCGCTGCAATAGACTGCCTCGCCGAGGGCTGCAACCGGCGCTCTCCGCCGACTTCTGACGGTGGGCGTTCCACACACGCAGCCCTCATCCGCCGCCCCACCCCGCTTGCCTTGAAGGTGCCCCCATGGCCGACCCCTTGCTCATCGCCCAACATGGCCAGATCAGCTGCGAGCTGCTGCCCGCCCTGGCCAACCGCCACGGCCTGATCACCGGCGCCACCGGCACCGGCAAGACCATCACCTTGCAGACCCTGGCCGAGAACTTCAGCCGCATCGGCGTGCCAGTGTTCATGGC
>JAYUHT010000358.1:0-4462 GCA_043766725.1 Burkholderiales bacterium
CGCGGTGCTGGCCGCGGCAAGTGATGTCGAGCGTTATTTCACCGAAGTGAAGCGCGCCTCCGGCCGGTCATCCGAGCGATGAATGGTGCTCACGCCGGCCTTCATCGCCCAGGGCCGCAACTGGTGGTGCAGTGGCAGATCCAGGTGCTCGTCACGAGTGCGGATCAAGGCTTCACGAATCAAGGCATTGCGCTTGGCCACATCGGTCTCGGTCTTCATGGCATCCACCAGTTGGTCGACCTTGGCGTCGCTGACGCGGTTGAAATTGAAGTTGCCGTCGGCCCCGCTGGTGCGCGTGCGGATCAGGCTTTGCAGCGTGTACTGCGCGTCGTACGTGGCCACGCCCCAACCCAAGAGGTAAGCCGATGAATCGAAGTTCTGCACCTTTTGAATGAAGGTGGCCATGCCTTCGGCGAACAGCTTGGTCTTCACACCGATGCGGGCCCACATGGCGACCAGGTTCTGGCAGATTTCTTCGTCGTTCACATAGCGGTTGTTGGGGCAGTTGAGCTGGAACTCAAAGCCGTTGGGGTAGCCGGCTTCGGCCAGCAGCCGCTTGGCGCGCTCGGGGTCGGGTTTGGGCACGGTGTCGATGTCGGGCGCGTGGCCGTTCACACCGGGTGCGACCATGATGCCGGCGGGCAGCGACAGGCCACGCATCGTGGTGCGCTTGATGGCCTCACGGTCGATGGCGATGCTCAAGGCTTCGCGTACGCGCTTGTCCTTGAACGGGTTCTTGCCCTTCACGTCGCTGTACTTCAACTCGGGGCTGAACTGGTCGAGCGCCACGAAGATGGTGCGCACCTCATGGCCATCAACAATCTTCAGCTTCGGGTCGTTACGCAGGCGGGTCACGTCTTGCGTGGGCAGGTCGGTGAGCATGTCCACATCGCCCGACAGCAAGGCGGCCACCCGGGTGGGGTCGCTCTTGATCGGCGTGTACACCACCTCGGTGACGTTGTTGCTGTGCTTGTCCCACCAGTCAGTATTGACCGTCATGTTCACGCGCTGGTCAGGCAGCCAGCCGGTGATCTTGTACGGGCCGGTGCCGTTGGTATTGCGCGAGGCGTAGTTGTCGTCCTTGTTCTTGTAGTCCTGGGTGTTGGTGGTCTTGTTTTTCTCCGCCCAGGCCTTGCTCATGATGCGAAAGTCGATGATGTTGCGCAACAGAATCGGGTTCGGCCCGCTGAGCATGAAGTCGACCGTGTTGTCATCGACCTTTTTGATGTCGGCAATGCCGGTGACGTAAATGCCCATCGTGCCTTGCGGCTGCTTGATGCGGCCGAAGCTGAACACCACATCGTCGGCGGTGAGCGGGGTGCCGTCGTGGAATTTCACGCCGCGGCGCAAATCGAAGCGCACCTGCGTGGGCGAGATGTACGTCCACTTGGTGGCCAGGCAAGGCTCGAGTTCGAACTTGTCGTTGTAGCGCGTCAGGCCCTCGTACGCGTGCATCATGATCGCGTTGGTGGTGGCGTGGTTTTGCGAATGCGGGTCGAGCGTGAGGATGTCGTTCTGCGCTGCCCAGCGCAGCGTCACGGCCTGGCTGGGCAATGCCGCCAGGCCGGCCAGCAGGGCGGCCGCGGTGAATATGGCCTTGATCTTCATACGGGGCTCCAAGAAAGAAACGAAAGCGGCGATGCTAGCCCGGATACTTCACCAGGGCGGCGCCCGCAGCGCCCTGTGTTGGGATGCATGGGCGCGCGATGTGAGGAGTCCAAGGCCCGTTGGCCTTGGCGACGAGCAGCGTGCGCTCATGCGCCCAAGACAGGGATGCTGTGGGTGTCGAGCTGTTTTGCGCGACTTCAAATTTGCTGTCCGCAGCCGTCAAGCTTTTCCCTCGCGCAGAGCCCGCAAAACAGCGACCCTGGTGAAATATCCGGGCTAGGCTCGCGCGCTTGCGGCGCACAGGATTAGCCCGCAGGCCGGCCGCGGCGGCCGGCATCAAGCCAGCATCAAGCCAGCTCGGCGTCGAAGTCGCAGCCTGCGCCGGCAGCAATCCAGCGCCGCGCCAGGCGCGCCAGCGCAGGCACCGCCCACGCCGGCAACCAGGGCAGCACGCTGCGCGGGGCCGACACCGCTGCGCACAGGTAGACGCGCTGCGCTTCATTCCAGCGCAGGGCCATGCAGGCGCCATGGCGGCGGCGGCTGAGCACCATGCCCAGCGGGCAGGGTTGCCAGGCGCAGCACGCGCCGCAACCGTTGCACGCCCGCCCCAGGCGCGGCTTGGCGGGAGCGTGGGCGTGCAAGTGAATCACTCTGGGCTGGGCGGCGCGTGGCATAGCCGTGCAGTGTGATGGCGCATGCACCTCGCTGTCAGGAAAGTACAAGGTCTTGCACGGTCTAATGCGCGGCTAATGACGGCGGGGCGCGATGCTAAAGTCGCGCCAGCGAAACAAGGCCCTTTCGTGCCCCCTTGCTGGCCCACCCAGCCCAGCAAGGCGCGAAGCAATCCGCCAACCGGTGAAGCCGGGGTGCGCGGAAGGTTGATCAACCCATCGAAGCTCGGCAGACCCGGGCAGAAGGTGAGCACAAAATGATGCAGCAATACAGGTCCAACTCGTACCTGTTCGGGGGCAACGCCCCGTACGTCGAAGAGCTGTACGAAGCCTATCTCGACAACCCTGCCAGCGTGCCCGATACCTGGCGCAGCTACTTCGACAACCTGCAGAACGTGCCCGCGCTCGACGGCAGCGAAAGCCGCGATGTCGCCCATGCACCTGTGGTCGAATCCTTTGCTCAGCGCGCCAAGGCCAATGCCTTCGCGTTGAAGGCCAGCGAGGCCGACCTGGCCGTGGCTCGCAAGCAAGTGCATGTGCAGTCGCTGATCGCCGCTTACCGTTTCCTGGGTTCGCGCTGGGCCGAGCTGGATCCGCTCAAGCGCACCGAACGGCCGAAGATCGCAGAGCTGGAGCCGGCGTTCTACGACCTGAGCGAGTCCGACATGGACATCACGTTCAGTGCGGCCAACACCTACTTCGGCAAGGCCGAGAACATGAGCCTGCGCGAAATTGTGCAGGCCCTGCGCGAGACCTATTGCGGCACCGTGGGCGTGGAGTTCATGCATTGCACCGACCCGGCCGAGAAGCGCTGGTGGCAGGAGCGGTTGGAAACCATCCGCAGCAAGCCTGCCTTCAGCGTCGAACAGAAAAAGCACATCCTGGATCGCCTCACCGCCTCTGAAGGCCTCGAGCGCTACCTGCACACCAAGTACGTGGGGCAGAAGCGCTTCTCGCTCGAAGGCAGCGAAAGCTTCATCGCCAGCATGGACGAACTGGTGCAGCGTGCCGGTGAGCAAGGCGTGCAGGAAATCGTCATCGGCATGGCGCACCGCGGGCGGCTGAACGTGCTGGTCAACACCCTGGGCAAGATGCCGGCTGATTTGTTCGCCGAGTTCGACCACACGGCCAAGGAAGAACTGCCCTCGGGCGACGTGAAGTACCACCAGGGCTTTTCAAGCGACATCTCCACGCTGGGTGGGCCGGTGCATTTGACGCTGGCCTTCAACCCCTCGCACCTGGAAATCGTCAACCCGGTGGTCGAAGGTTCGGTCAAGGCGCGCATGGACCGGCGCGGCGACACCACCGGCGCACAGGTGCTGCCCGTGCTGGTGCATGGTGACGCCGCTTTTGCCGGCCAGGGCGTGGTGATGGAAACGCTGGCGCTGGCGCAAACGCGCGGCTACTTCACCGGCGGCACGGTGCACCTGGTGGTGAACAACCAGATCGGCTTCACCACCAGCGACCCGCGCGACAGCCGCTCCACGCTGTATTGCAGCGATGTGGTGAAGATGATCGAAGCCCCGGTGTTGCACGTGAACGGCGACGACCCCGAGGCCGTGGTGCTGTGCACCCAGTTGGCCATGGCCTACCGCAGGCAGTTCATGAAAGACGTGGTGGTTGACATCATCTGCTTCCGCAAGCTGGGCCATAACGAGCAAGACACGCCCAGCCTGACGCAGCCGCTGATGTACAAAAAGATCGCGCAGCACCCTGGCACGCGGCGCTTGTATGGCGAGAAACTGGTGGCACAGGGCGTGCTGCCGGCCGAAGGCCCGGATCAGATGGTGAAAGACTTCCGCGCCGCCATGGACACCGGCAAGCACACGGTGGACCCGGTGCTGACCAACTTCAAGAGCAAGTACGCGGTCGACTGGGCGCCGTTTCTGGGCCGCAAATGGACGGATGCGTCGGACACCGCGCTGCCGCTGGCCGAGGTGCGCCGCCTGTGCGAACGCATCACCACCATCCCCAGCACCTTCAAGCTGCACCCGCTGGTGGAAAAGGTGATTTCCGACCGCGCTGCCATGGGCCGGGGCGACATCAATGTCGACTGGGGCATGGGGGAGCACCTCGCGTACGCCTCGCTGGTAGCGAGCGGCTATGCGGTGCGACTGTCGGGCGAAGATTGCGGGCGCGGCACGTTCACGCACCGCCACTCGGTATTGCACGACCAGAACCGC
>JAYUHT010000359.1:0-4444 GCA_043766725.1 Burkholderiales bacterium
CGCACGCAGACGATGATCGTCTCGCGGCGCAAGAAGTAAGGAAGCCGGCACATGACCCGCTCGCTCAAGAAGGGCCCGTTCGTCGACCATCACCTGCAGCCCAAGGTGGAAAAGGCGATCGCCACGAAGGACAAGAAGCCGGTCAAGACCTGGTCGCGCCGCTCGACGATCCTGCCCGATTTCATCGGACTGACGATCGCCGTGCACAACGGCAAGCAACACGTGCCGCTGTATGTGACCGATCAAATGGTGGGTCACAAGCTGGGCGAGTTTGCACAGACCCGCACCTTCAAGGGCCACCCGGCCGACAAGAAGGCCAAGAAGTAAAGGCGCATGACCATGGAAACCAAAGCAATCGTGCGCGGTGTGCGCCTGTCGGCAGACAAAGGCCGTCTTGTGGCCGATCTGATCCGCGGCAAGCCCGTCGACCAGGCCATGAACATTCTGAGCTTCACGCAGAAGAAGGCCGCGGGCATCGTCAAAAAGGCGCTGGCTTCGGCCATGGCCAATGCCGAACACAACGACAGCGCCGACATCGACGATCTGAAGGTCAAGACGATCTACATCGAGCAGGGCACCACGTTGAAGCGCTTTTCGGCGCGCGCCAAAGGGCGCGGCAACCGCATCAGCAAGTCCACCTGCCACATCTACGTGACAGTCGGCAACTAACCAAAGGCTTGCAAGAACATGGGTCAAAAAATCCATCCCATTGGTTTCCGGTTGCCGGTCACCCGTGCCTGGTCATCGCGCTGGTTTGCCAACAGCCGCAACTTCGCCACCATGCTGGCCGAAGACCTGCATGTGCGTGAATACCTCAAGACCAAGCTGAAGAGTGCAGCGGTGTCGAAGATCCTGATCGAGCGCCCGGCCAAGAACGCGCGCATCACGATCTATTCGGCCCGGCCTGGCGTGGTCATCGGCAAGAAGGGCGAGGACATCGAAAACCTCAAGGCCGAACTGTCGCGCCGCCTGGGTGTGCCGGTTGCGGTGAACATCGAAGAAGTGCGCAAGCCCGAAATCGACGCGCAACTCATCGCCGACAGCATCACGCAGCAGCTTGAAAAACGCATCATGTTCCGCCGCGCCATGAAGCGTGCGATGCAAAACGCGATGCGTCTGGGTGCCCAGGGCATCAAGCTGATGTCTTCAGGTCGCCTGAATGGCATTGAAATTGCGCGTTGCGAGTGGTATCGCGAAGGCCGCGTGCCGCTTCACACTTTGAAGGCCGACATCGACTACGGCTTCTCTGAAGCCAAGACGACCTACGGCGTGATCGGCGTGAAGTGCTGGGTCTATCGCGGTGATCGCCTGGCCGCTGGCGAAACGCCCAATGTGGCCAAGACCGACGGCCCCGACGACGACCGACGCGCACGCCGCGGCCCGCGCCCTGGTGGTGCACCTGGTGGTCCCGGCGCCCCGGGTGGCCGTGGCCGCCCCGCCAGTGACCGCGCGCCGCGCCCACCCGCAAGCCCCGACCGTGCGCCCACCAATTCGGCAGCAGATGGTCCGAAAACTGGTGCCGTCAAGCGTGTGCGCAAGACACCCGCAGCCGGTGGCGAGACCAAAGGAGAGTAACGATGCTGCAACCCGCACGTCGCAAGTTCCGCAAAGAACAAAAAGGCCGCAACACCGGCGTCGCCACGCGTGGCGCGAAAGTGTCGTTCGGCGAGTACGGCCTCAAGGCCACCGAACGCGGCCGCCTCACGGCGCGTCAGATCGAAGCTGCGCGTCGCGCCATTTCGCGCCACATCAAGCGCGGCGGGCGCATCTTCATCCGCATCTTTCCGGACAAGCCCATCTCGCAAAAGCCCGCAGAAGTGCGCATGGGCAATGGCAAGGGCAACCCCGAGTACTACGTGGCTGAAATCCAGCCCGGCAAGGTGCTGTACGAAATCAACGGCGTGCCCGAAGCGCTGGCGCGCGAGGCGTTCACCTTGGCCGCAGCCAAGCTGCCGCTGCGCTGCACCTTCGTCGCCCGCATGATCGGCGCTTGAACGGCAGCCAGGAGAGAAACGCATGAAAGCAACTGAACTGCGCACCAAGGACGTGGCCGCGTTGGAAAAGGAAGTCTCCGATTTGCTCAAGGCCCATTTCGGCCTGCGCATGCAAAAGGCGACCCAGCAACTGACCAACCACACCACGCTGGGCAAAACGCGCCGCGACATCGCGCGCGTCAAGACTGTGCTCAACCAGAAGAAAGAGGCGGCCAAATGAGCCAGACAGACACCGCCACGACCGCCACGACCGTCGCCAAGCCCGACGCCAAGCCCGTCGAGAAAAACACCCGCAGCTTGGTGGGCGTGATCGTCAGCGACAAACGCGAGAAGACCGTCACCGTGCTGGTCGAACGCCGGGTGACGCACGAGCTGTATGGCAAGATCGTTGCCCGTTCGCGCAAGTACCACGCGCATGATGAGAGGAGTGAGTACAAGGCCGGTGATGTCGTCGAGATCGCCGAGAGCCGGCCGATTTCCAAGACCAAGAACTGGGTTGTCACGCGCTTGGTGAAGAAGGCCGGCCTGGCCTGACCCATTGACATGAAGAAGGAGTGCACATGATCAAGGTCGGAGACAAATTGCCCGCGGGCAGCTTGCAAGAGTTTGTTGAAGTCGAAGGCAACGGCTGCAGCATTGGCCCCAACAGCTTCGAGCTGGGCAGGGCCACCGCCGGCAAGAAGATCGCCGTTTTCGGTCTGCCTGGAGCCTACACACCCACCTGCTCGGCCAAGCATGTGCCGAGCTACGTTGAAAAGGCTGCTGCACTGATAGCCGCTGGCGTTGACGAGATCTGGTGTGTCTCTGTCAACGATGCTTTTGTGATGGGCGCCTGGGGCCGTGACCAGAAGGCCGGCGGCAAGGTGCGCATGATGGCCGACGGCAGCGCCGACTTCGCCAAAGCCACTGGATTGACGTTGGATCTCACCACGCGCGGCATGGGCTTGCGTGCCAACCGCTTTTCGATGCTGGTGGTCGACGGCGTGGTCAAGACATTGAACATCGAAGCGCCGGGCAAGTTCGAAGTCAGCGACGCTGACACCATGCTCAAGCAGGTACAGAGTCTGTGAACAACGAACGAAAGCTTGACAGGCTTTCGTGGCGCAGAAGATAATCAAAAGCTTTCCCGGCCTCTTGTGGGCATGGGCGCATATGCCACCCGCTGGCGGCGCGCTCAACAGTCACAGGTCGCCGGTTCCAGCCCAACCATGCTGGTGGCTTGCCGCCAGCCCACGGGCCCAAGACTGACCGCTTCACCGGTGTCGCATTGCGGCGCTGGGCATGCGGGAGAAGTTGGGGATACCAATGATTCAAATGCAATCGCGACTTGACGTCGCAGACAACACCGGGGCGAAGTCCGTCCAGTGCATCAAGGTGCTGGGCGGCTCCAAGCGCCGTTATGCCGGCATCGGTGACGTCATCAAGGTTTCCATCAAGGAAGCCGCGCCGCGTGGCCGTGTGAAAAAGGGCGAGATCTACAGCGCCGTGGTGGTTCGCACCGCCAAGGGTGTGCGCCGGTCTGATGGCTCGCTGATCAAGTTTGATGGCAACGCCGCCGTGTTGCTCAACGCCAAGCTCGAACCCATCGGCACGCGCATCTTC
This sequence comes from Burkholderiales bacterium, assembly GCA_043766725.1. GTDB lineage: Bacteria > Pseudomonadota > Gammaproteobacteria > Burkholderiales > Burkholderiaceae_C > Rubrivivax. The sequence continues at coordinate 3,597 of JAYUHT010000359.1, forward strand.
GGGCCGGTGACGCGCGAGTTGCGCACCGAGCGCTTCATGAAGATCGTTTCGCTGGCGCCCGAAGTGCTGTAAAGCGCGCCCCAAGAATCAGGACTCAAGAATCATGAACAAGATTCGTAAAGGCGACCAGGTCATCGTGTTGACCGGTCGTGACAAGGGCAAGCGCGGCACGGTCAGCTTGCGCGTTGATGACGATCGCGTCGTCGTCGATGGCGTGAACATGGTCAAGAAGCATGTCAAGCCCAACCCCATGAAGGGCAACACGGGTGGCGTGATCGACAAGGTCATGCCCATCCACCAGTCCAACCTGGCGATCTTCAACCCCGCAACGGCCAAGGCCGACCGCGTGGGCATCAAGCTTCTTGCAGACGGCAAGAAAGTGCGTGTCTACAAGTCCAGCGGCGCCGAGATCAAGGCTTAAGGAACCGCGATGGCTCAAACACCACCAAAGGCCAATGCAAAGGCCAACGCAAAGGCCGATGCAAAGGCCGATGCAAAGGCCAATCCAAAGGCCGATACTAAAACCGAGACAAAGGCCAATGCAAAGGCCGCCGCCAAGGCTGCGGCACCTGCAAACGTGCCGGCCGCGGCCCAGCCCGCGGGGCCTGCCCCAGCCGCTCGGTTGCAAACCTTCTACAACGAGAAGGTGGTGCCCGACCTGATGGCCAAGTTCGGCTTCACCTCGGTGATGCAAGTGCCGCGCTTCACCAAGATCACCTTGAACATGGGTGTGAGTGAAGCGGTGGCGGACAAGAAGGTCATGGATCACGCCGTCGGCGACCTGACCAAGATCGCCGGCCAGAAGCCCGTGGTCACCAAGAGCAAGAAGGCCATCGCCGGCTTCAAGA
>JAYUHT010000360.1:0-11682 GCA_043766725.1 Burkholderiales bacterium
CGGGTTGCGCGTGGCGCAGGGCACGAAGTTGGCAAACTCGGTGGCCGCGGTCTTGCCCAGCACCCAGGCACCGTAAGCGCGCGCCAAGGCCACGCAGGCGGCGTCGGCCTGCGGCACATGGCCGGCGTAAATGGGCGAGCCGTATTCGGTGCGCAGGCCGGCGGTGTCGATGTTGTCCTTCACGCCCAGTGGCAGGCCGAACAGGCTGCCATTGCGCGAGCCGGCATCGGCGGCGTAGGCGCGGGCGCGCATGGCCGGCACATCGAACTGCAACCAAGCCTGCAATGGCGGCACGCTCAGGTTGCGTTCGATCAAGGCCTCGGCCAGGCGCACCGCGCTCAACTCACGCTGCGCCAGGGCGCGCGCCAACTGCACGGCGCTTTGCTCATGCAGGAGTGGCGCCATGCGGCGCTTCAGGAGTCGACCTTCACGTTGCCGTCTTTCACCACCTTGCCCCATTTCTCTTGCTCGGTGCGGATGAACTGGGCGAATTTCTGCGCGCTGCCGCCGCCGTCTTCAGCGCCGTAGGTGTCCATCTTTTCCTGCACATCGGGCATGGCCAGGATGGCATTAACGTCACGGTTCACTTTGTCGACGATGTGCGCCGGCAGCTTGCCCGGGCCGACCAGGCCGTACCAGGTGGTGGCCTCGAAGCCCTCGTAGCCTTCTTCCTGCATGGTGGGCACACCGGGGTGGCCCTTGGCGCGCTTGGTGCGCGTTTGCGCAACGGCCTGCACACGGCCGTTCTTCACATGCGGCGTGGCCGCGGTCATGGTTTCGAAGCTGAATTGAATCTGGCCGCCGATCAAGTCAGTGAGCAAGGGGCCGCTGCCCTTGTACGGAATGTGCAGCGCATCCACCTTGGCGCGCAGCTTGAACATTTCCAGCGCCAAGTGCTGCGCCGAGCCCGCGCCGGCCGAGCCGAAGCTCACCGCGCCGGGCTTGGCCTTGCACAGGGCCACGATGTCGGCCACGTTCTTCACGCCCTGCGCCGGGTTGGCGATCAACAGGTTGGGCGTGACGCCCACCAGCACGATGGGCGTGAAGTCGCGCTCGATGTTGTAGCGCAGCTTGGGTTGCAGGCTGGCCGCCAGGGCGTGGCTGTTGATGTGCGCCATGAGCAGGGCGCTGCCATCAGCCGGCTGGGTGGACATGTACTCGGCCGCCAGCACGCCGGCCACGCCGGCCTTGGTCTCAACGATGACCTGCTGGCCCCACATGGCGGTGAGCTTCTGCGCCACCACGCGGGCCAGCGCATCGGTGCCGCCGCCAGGCGGAAACCCCACCACGATGCGCACCGGGCCGCTGGGCCATTCCTGGGCGCGCAGCGCGGGCAGGGCCAGGCCCGCGGCGGCGCCGGCGGCGGCCTGGATGAAGGTTCTTTTGTGCATGATGATGTCCCGTTAACGTTTGGTTCAAGCCGCTGCCGACAACGCGCTTGCCTGCAGGTGTGCGGCATAGAAATCCATCGCCGCCTGCACGCCGCTGCCGGCCAGGGGCACGCCGGCCAGCTTCATGCCCATCTCGCAGCCGGCCACGGCGGCCAGCAAGGTGAGGTCGTTGCTGTCGCCGAGGTGGCCGATGCGGAACATGCGGCCCTTGAGCTTGCCCAGGCCGGTGCCCAGAGAAAGATCAAACCGTTCGTGGATGAGCGCGCGCACGCGGTCGGCGTCAACGCCCTGCGGCAGCACCACGCCGGTGAGGACGGGCGAATGCACGGCCGCATCCACGCACTGGGTTTGCAGGCCCCAGGCCGCCACCGCCGCGCGCACGCCGGCGGCCCAGCGCTGGTGGCGCGCAAACACATTCGCCAGGCCTTCGTCTTGCAGCATTTCTAACGCTTCATACAAGCCGTAGAGCAAATTGGTGTTGGGCGTGTAGGGGAAGTAGCCGCCCTTGTTCATCTCCAGCATCTCGTCCCAGGCCCAGAAGGCCTTGGGCAGGCGCGCGCCCTTGCTGGCTGCGATGGCCTTGGGCGACAAGGCGTTGAAGCTGATGCCCGGCGGCAGCATCAGCCCCTTTTGCGAGCCGCTGACCGTGACATCCGCGCCCCACTCATCGTGCCGATAGTCGGCACTGCCCAGGCCCGACACGCTGTCCACCAGCAGCAGCGCGGGGTGGCCGGTGGCGTCCATCGCGCGGCGCACGGCGGCGATGTCGGAGGTGACGCCGGTGGAGGTTTCGTTGTGCACCACGCACACCGCCTTGATGGCATGCACGCCGTCAGCCCGCAGGCGCTGTTCGATCAACTCTGCCTGCACGCCGCGGCGCCAACTGTTGGGCAGGCCTTCGGCGTCCATGCCCGGCAAGGCCAGGAACTCGGGCTTCAGCCCCAGGCGCAGCGCAATCTTGTGCCACAACGCGGCGAACTGGCCGGTCTCGTACATCAACACGCCATCGCCCGGCGACAAGGTGTTGACCAGCGCCGCTTCCCACGCGCCGGTGCCAGAAGCCGGGTAGATCACCACCGGGTGGCGGGTCTGGAAGATGCGCTGCAGGCCTTCGAGCACGCTGCGGCCCAGGCCGGCAAATTCGGGGCCGCGGTGGTCGATCGTGGGCAGGCTGATGGCGCGCAAGATGCGGTCAGGCACCGGGCTGGGGCCAGGAATCTGCAAGAAGTGGCGGCCGCTGGCGTGGTGGTTCAGCTTCATCTGCGCTCCTGAGTAAGCATGTAGTTTTGCATACAGAATGAGCCATGCCCGCCACGCTTTCACCGCCCCACCCGGCCAGCGCTGAAGCGCCAGAACTCGCCCGCCGCCTGCAAGCACACACGCAAGGCGAGGTGCTGTTCGACGCCGCGTCGCGCGGCCGCTATGCCACCGATGCGTCGATCTACCAGGTCATGCCGCTGGGCGTGTTCGTGCCGCGCAGCGATGCCGATGTGGCCGCCGCGCTGGGCATGGCGCGTGAACTGAACACGCCGGTGGTGGCGCGCGGCGGCGGCACCTCGCAATGCGGCCAGACCACCGGCGCGGGCTTGGTGGTGGATGTGAGCCCGCACCTGCGCAACGTGCTGGCGTTTGACAAGGAAGCCGCCACGGTGGAAGTGCAGCCCGGCCTGGTGCTTGACGCGCTTAACGTTTGGCTCAAGCCACACGGCCTGTGGTTTCCGGTGGATGTGTCCACCAGCGCGCAGGCCACCCTGGGCGGCATGGCCGGCAACAACAGTTGCGGCAGCCGCAGCATCGCCTACGGCAACATGGTGCACAACGTGCTGGGCGCGCAGGCCTGGTTGTCAGATGGCCGCTTGCTGAACTTCGGCCCGCAGGCCACGCTGGGGGCGCCCGAAGCGCAGATCGCCGCCTTCGTGCATGGCCTGGCCGCGCAGCAGCGCGACGAGATCGAAGCGCGCTGGCCCAAGCCGCTGCGCCGCGTGGGCGGCTACAACCTGGACATCTTCCACCCACAAAGCGAACGCCCCTACACGGCAGACGGCTCGGTGAACCTGGCGCACCTGCTGGTGGGCAGCGAAGGCACGCTGGCTTTCACACGCAGCTTGACGTTAAAGCTCAGCCCGCTGCCGCGCGCCAAGGTGCTGGGCGTGGTGAACTTCACCCGCTTTGCCGCGGCCATGGCGGCGGCGCAGCACATCGTCAAACTCGGGCCCAGCGCGGTGGAACTGGTCGACCGCACGATGATCGAGCTGGCGCGTGCCAACCCGGCGTTCCAGCCGGTGATTGAAGCCGCACTGATCGGCGCGCCCGAAGCCATTTTGCTGGTTGAATTCAGCGGCGACGAGCGTGGCACGCTGCTGCGCCAGCTGCGCGCCCTGGTCGAGCTGATGGCTGACCTGGGCGAACCCGGCAGCGTGGTGCAGATGGCCGACGAGGCGCCGCAAAAGGCACTGTGGGAGGTGCGCAAGGCCGGCCTGAACATCATGATGAGCCTGAAGGGCGACGGCAAGCCGGTGAGCTTCATTGAAGACTGCGCCGTGCCGCTGGAGCACCTGGCCGAGTACACCGCGGCGTTAACTGAAGTCTTCAGCCGGCACGGCACGCGCGGCACCTGGTATGCCCACGCTTCGGTGGGCACGCTGCATGTGCGGCCCATTCTCGACATGCGCCGGGGTGGCGCGCAAAAGATGCGCGCCATTGCCGAAGAAGCCGCCGCGCTGGTGCGCAAGTGCAAGGGCGCGTACAGCGGCGAGCACGGCGACGGCCTGTGCCGCGGTGAATGGATTGAATGGCAATTCGGCCCGCGCATCAACGCAGCCTTCGGTGCCATCAAGCAGCATCTCGACCCGGCCAACCTGTTCAACCCGGGCCGCATCGTCAACCCGCCGAAGATGGACGACGCGGCGCTGTTTCGCTTCGCGCCGGGCTACAGGACCATCCCTTTGCGGCCGGTGTTTGACTGGTCGGCCTGGAACGTGCAGAACGACCCGCTCACTGAAACCACCACCGCACCCGGCAGCGGCGGCGACAACACCCAGGGCCTGGCCAAAGCGGTGGAGATGTGCAACAACAACGGCCACTGCCGCAAGTTCGACGCTGGCACCATGTGCCCGAGCTTCCGCGTCACGCGCAGCGAGCAGCACACGACGCGCGGGCGCGCCAACACGCTGCGCCTGGCGCTGAGCGGGCAGCTCGGCGCCGCAGCGCTCACGGGCGACGCGGTGCGCGAAGCACTCGACCTGTGCGTGGGCTGCAAAGGCTGCAAGCGCGACTGCCCCACCGGCGTGGACATGGCGCGCATGAAGCTGGAGGTGAGTGCGCAGCGCCGCGTGCGCCATGGCCTGGCACTGAAAGACCGGCTCATCGCCCACCTGCCGGCCTATGCCGGCCTGGCCAGCCGCTGGCCGGGGCTGTTCAACTTGCGCAACCGCTCGGCCCTGTTGCGCCGCCTGGGCCAGCGCTGGCTGGGCCTGGCCGCGCAGCGCAGCTTGCCGGCGTTTCGGCGCGACACCTTCTGGCACGCGCTGCAACACCAGCCGCTGGCCAGCCGCGAAGAGCTGTTGGCCGCGGCCAAACCGGTGGTGCTGTTCGTTGACACCTTCAACGGCCACTTCGAGAGCGAAAACGCGCTGGCCGCGGTGCAGGTGTTGCAGGCCGGCGGCTACACCGTGCATGCGGCCCAGGGCCTGGGCGGCAAGAGCCTGTGCTGCGGCCGCACCTACCTGGCCGCCGGCATGGCGGCTGAAGCCAAGGCCCAGGCGCGGCACCTGCTGGCGGTGCTGGCGCCGCTGGCGCAGCGCGGCATCGCCATCGTCGGCCTGGAGCCGTCATGCCTGTACACGCTGCGCGACGAGATGTTGGTGATGGGCCTGGGCGATGCGGCGCAGGTGGTGGCCGATCACGCCTTGCTGTTCGAAGAGTTCCTGGCGCGTGAAGCCCAGGCTGGCCGCTTGAAGCTGAAGTTGCGCGCGGCGCAGCAGCCCATGCTGGTGCACGGCCACTGCCACCAAAAGGCGTTCGGCGCGATGCCGCCGGTGCTGGAGGTGCTGCGCCTCATTCCCGGCGCCGCGCCCAGCGTGATCGAGAGTTCTTGCTGCGGCATGGCCGGCAGCTTCGGCTATGAAGCGGCGCACCTTGAAGTGAGCCTGCAGATGGCTGAGTTGACCCTGCTGCCCGCCGTGCGCGCCGCGCCCGATGCGCTGCTGGTGGCCGATGGCACGAGTTGCCGGCATCAGATAGCTGATGGTGCGCAGCGCCAGGCCTGGCATGTGGCGCGGGTGCTGGCCGATCACCTGGTGGCGGGCGGCTGAGCGCCATACCGGCCGCGGCGCCAGGAGCGTGGGCGGCTGGTAGTAAACATGGCATTGCGATCCTGAATCGCGAGTCGTATAAGTGCCTGACGGCTCGCGGGTAGGGCAAGCAGTGCGCGCGCCGGGACAAGGAGCGCATATGCACAGACTGACCTATGGCTTGATCACGACGGCAACCATGCTCGCCTCGAGCACCCTCGTCACGGGCGGTGCAGAGGCGGGCGGTGAAGCGACAGCGAGTTTCGACCCGTTGCTCGCCGCGCCCGGCAGCGTCTGCGGCCCGCTGGCCGGCGGGCAGCCACAGTTGCTCAAACAGCTGCTGCTGGCGCAGGCGCAGACACAGCCGCAGACACAGCCGCCGAAAGCCGAAACCGCGCCCTTCACGGCCACCACCGCCAAGGCGTCGAGCAACCCGCCGCCGGCCATTGCTAACGTTCCGCTTTACCCGGACCTGGGTGCGTTGAGCTTCAAGGTCGGCACCCGGCAGCCGAAGGCGCAGGCCTATTTCGACCAGGGGTTGCGCCTGGCCGCGGGGTTCAACCATGCTGAAGCGCAGCGCGCGTTCCAGGCCGCGCAAAGGCTGGACCCCGACTGCGCGATGTGCTTCTGGGGCGAGGCCTGGGTGCTGGGCCCGAACATCAACGTGCCGATGGCGCCGGAAGCCAACACGCCGGCACTGGCCGCGATGACGCGGGCCACGGCCCTGGCCAGCAAGGCGCCCGAACGCGACCGCGACCTGATCGAAGCCCTGGCTCGCCGCTACTCGCCCGACCCCAAGGCCGATCGCGCCGCGCTCGACGGCGCCTTCGCCGACGCCATGCAGGCGCTGGCGGCGAAGTACCCGCGCGACGACCAGATGCTGGCGATCTATGCCGAAGCGGTGATGGACACGCAGCCGTGGGATTACTGGGAAGCTGCCGGCGCCAAACCCAAGGGCCGCGCGCAGGAAATCGTCACGGCGCTGGAAACCGTGCTGGCGCGCAACCCGAAGCATGCCGGCGCGGCCCACCTCTACATCCACGCCGTCGAAGCCTCGACGCGGCCCGAGCGCGCGTTGCCGCATGCGCAGCGGCTGGCCGCGCTGATGCCCGGCGCCGGCCACATCGTGCACATGCCGGCGCACATCTACTACCGCGTCGGGCTGTACCGCGATTCGCTGCAGGCCAACCGCCGTGCGCTGCTGGTTGACGAGCGCTACTTCAAGTCGTCGGCCTCCGACCCGATCTACAAGTTTGCCTACTACCCCCACAACATCCACTTCGTGCTCGTCTCGGCCATGATGGGCGGCGATGCGATGACAACGCTCGACGCCGCCGCGCGGCTGGACGCGGCCTTGCCCGCCGATGTGGTGAAGAGTTTTGCGGTGCTCGAGCCGGTGAAGGGCGCACCGTACTACGCGCACGCGCTGTTCAGCCCTGCCGACACCCTGCTCGCGCTGCCTGCGCCGCCCAAGGAACTGGCAATGGTGACGGCCATGTACCACTACGCGCGCGCCGTCGGCTTTGCGGCCAAGCGCGACGGCGCCTCGGCGCGGCTCGAAGTGCAAGCGCTGGAGCGCATCGAAAAGGAAACCGACTTCAAACCCTATGCCGACGGGGGCGTGCCGGCCAAGGAAGTGGTGCAGACCGCGCGCTGGGTGGCACTGGGCCGCATCGCCGACGCCGCCGGCGACCTCGACGCCGCGGCCAAGGCGTACGAAGAAGCAATCTTCATCGAGGATTCGCTGGCCTACACCGAGCCGCCATATTGGTACTACCCGGTGCGCCAGTCTCTGGCTGCCGTGCGCCTGCGCCAGGGCAAGCTGGACGAGGCGACGGCGGCGTTCCGCGAGTCACTGGCTCGCGTGCGCCAGAACGGCTGGGCCTTGGCGGGCTTGGCCGAGACCTACCGCCGGGCGGGCAAGGTAAGCGATGAAAAGGCGGCGCGCGCGGCATTGGCACGCACCTGGTTTGGTGGCCGCGCGCCGGAGATTGAGCGGCTGTGATTCGCTGCTGGCGGTTGGCGGTTGGCGGCTCACTAACGCTGCGGCATGTCCTTGATTGAAAACCCGAGGCTCACGGTGGCGTCTTGCGGCACCGCCGGCATGGTGTCGTTCCAGGCCAGCCAATTGGCGCGCATGGCGGCCAGGCGCTCGGGCTGGCGGTGGGCCAGGTTGGCGCGCTCGCGCTCGTCGGCCGGGATGTTGAACAGGTATTCGTTGCCGTCGACCATCAAGTACTTCCAGTCGCCCTCGCGCAGCGCGCGCTGGCCACGGTGCTTCATGCGCCAATGCAGCGGGCGGGCGAAGGTTTGCTGAGGCTGATCCAGAACGTTAAGCAGCGACACCCCATCCAGCGGGTAGCCCGGCGCCGCGGCCACGCCGGCTGCGGCCAGCATGGTGGCACTCCAATCCATCGTCAGGCACTGCTGCGTGCTCACGCCGCCCGGGGCGATGCGCGCTGGCCAGTGCGCGATCCAGGGCACGCGGATGCCGCCTTCGGTGAGATCCATCTTGCCGCCCACCAGCGGCCAGTTGTCGCTGAAACGCTCGCCGCCGTTGTCGCTGGTGAACACCACCAGGGTGTTGTCGGCCACGCCGGCGCGATGCAGCGCCTGCATGACCTGGCCGATGCCTTCGTCCATGTGATGGATCATGCGCTGGTAGGTGGCCACGCTGCCGCCATCCAGATGAAAGATGTTGGCCTGGGTGGCTTGCGCCACGGCGCGGTCGTCGCGCGTTTCCCAGGGCCAGTGCGGCGCGGTGTAGTGCATGCTCAGGAAGAAGGGCTGGCTTGTTCCTGCCACGCGGCGAATGAAGTCAACTGAACGGTTGGTGATCAGGTCGGTGAGGTAGCCGTCGGTGGGCGTTTCCACATCGCCATCAAACAAGTCATGCGTGCCGTTGCTGGCGCAGTGGGTGAAGTAGTCCACGCCGCCGGCCAGCGGGCCGAAGAATTCTTCATAGCCGCTCTTCAAGGGCCCGAAGTGCGGCGCAAAACCGAGGTGCCATTTGCCGATGAGCGCGGTGCGGTAGCCGGCGTCGCGCAGCAGCGAAGGCAGCGTGGGGTGCTCGGGGGGCAAGCCCAGCACCGGGTTGCCGCGCGTGCGGCTGCCAATCGGTTCTTCGGCCGCGCCGCGCAGGCGGTACTGGTAGCGCGCGGTCATCAGCGCGAATCGCGTGGGCGAACACACGGGGGAATTGGCGTAACCCTGGGTGAAGCGCAGGCCGCGCGCGGCCAGGTCGTCGAGCACCGGCGAGACGGTGCCGAACGGCGCCGCGCGGCCGCCGTAGCAGCCGAGGTCGGCGAAGCCCAGGTCGTCGGCGACGATGAAGATGATGTTGGGGCGGGTCATGATGTGTTGAGAGATGGCTGGCGGCAAGGCGCACGGCGGGCTGCGCGTGCAGGGCGGAATCTATCAAGCGCGCAGCCACTTCTATCCCGGGTTCTGCCCAGGGTTGGCGCCGCGCCGTGCTGGCCACAATCGCCACCCGCCCGCCACTGTTGTGCAGGCCGCAGGAGTGCACACCATGGCTGTACGCATCGTTCGACTGGGCAGCCCGCGCAGCCTCACCGAAGGCCCGCGCCTGGGCACGGTGCGGCGCCCGCCGCGCGGCGTGCCCAAGAGTGACTTTGCCAAGAAGGATTGGTACGACGTGTGGTACCCCAACCTGGCGCCCAGCCTTGAAACGATGAAGCTGGCGTTGGCCGCCGAAGACGAGAAGGCCTGGGCCGCCTTTGCGCGGCGCTACCGCAGCGAGATGGCCCACCCCGACGCCGCCCACAGCATCGCCCTGCTGGCCACCTTTTCGCACGGCGCGAATTTTTCTCTGGGCTGCTATTGCGCCGATGAATCACGCTGCCACCGCTCGCTGCTGCGCGAGTTGCTGGTGCAGCAGGGGGCGGCCGTGCAGGCTTGAGCCGCGCGCCATTTCAGGCCGGTTTGGCCACACCCGCCGAGGCCGGCCAGCGGCCATAGGTTGCGCGGCTCCACAGCATTTCAAGCGGCCCGCGTTCATGCCGGCGCAACCACCACAGGCTCCACGGCACTTGCACGGCGAAGAAGATCAACAGCGCCAGCAGCAGGCCCCACGCCGGGCCGACCCGGCCCCACAGGCCCAAGCCCCAGCCGTAGAACAGCGTGATGCACACGGCGGTTTGCATCAGATAGTTGGTCAAGGGCATGCGCCCGGCGGCGGCCATTGGCACTAGCCGGGCGCGCCATGCGGGCTGCTGCGCCAGGCGCACGATCACCAGCACATAAAAGATCATCATGGCCGGGCGCGAGGCCCAGTAGCACAGCGAACCGATCATCTTGATGGGTGACGGGCCGGGCGCGCGGTTGAGCGCAAAGATCACCGTGTAGGCCGCGCCGCAGGCCACGCCAATGCCAAGCGCCAGCCAGGTCAGGCGGCGAATCTGCGGCATCAATTCGCCGGCCCGTTGCACCCAGCGCCGCCGACCGGCAAGCAGGCCGATCAGCATGGTCAGCAGCAGTTACACGTACCAACCCAACTCGTTCCAGAGCGACCACCGGTCGCCATAGAAAAGGGCCAGGATGCGCAAGTTCTCACCGGCAGTGGCCAGGAAACTGCCGCTGCCGAAGGCGGCGTTGTTGCTGGCTTCCAGGGCTTGCGCGCGGGCCACCAGCATGGCGGTGACATCGGGCGTGATGAGCTGCAAACGCAACGCGCCCGAAACCACCGGGTAGAGCAGGCAAAGGCCGATCAATGCCAGCACGCCCCGGTCGCTCAGACGGCTCAGGGCGAAGAGCAGCAGCAAGCCCAGCAGGGCATAAACGTGAAGCACATCGCCCCACCAGAAGAGGCCGGCATGCACCACCCCGGCCAGCAGCAACACCGACAAGCGGCGCAGGTACAACACGTTGGCGCGTTGCGGCTCGCGCTCGACCATGCGCGCGTACTGGATGGTGAAGCCGATGCCGAACAACAGGCTGAACATGCTGTTGAACTTGCCCGAGAACAACATGTTGCGCAGCTCTTCGGCGAACTGGTCGACGCGCCCGGGCCACAGGTGCGAGCCGTCGGCCTCGGCAAAGGGCGAACTGCCAAAGCCCGGCATGTTCATGATCAGGATGCCCAGCAGCGCGAAGCCGCGCAAGATGTCCAGCGTGGGCAGGCGCTCGGCCGCGGGCAGCGGCGCATTGGCTAGGCTTGGCAGCGTCATTCGACCCTCCCGGAACCGACACAGGTCAAGCCTACGCGCCGCGTCGGGGCGAAGTCATCCCCACATTGGTGGGCGCCGCGGCGTGTGGGATGTTGTTGTGGTGGGCGCGAGCCACTGTCTGACGCCGGTTGCCAGCGGGTTGACGCCAAGACTTCTCTGCCACATGCCTTGTCATATGCCAACAGCCCAAAAATGCAATCATGATCGACGAACGCTCGGTTTCCCTCTTCCGCAATGGCCGCAACCAGGCCGTGCGCATTCCCCGCAAATTCGAGCTTCAGGGCAACCAGGCCTTGATGCGAAAGGAAGGCGACAGCCTGGTCATCACGCCAATCAGAACCCATCGTCTGTTGGCCCTGCTGGCAGGCTGGGAGCCCTTGGTTGAGGAGTTCGCCGAACCTGAAGACTTGCCAGTGCAGGAACGCGAGACCTTCTGATGGCCAAATTGAGCTGGATGCTCGACACCAACATCCTTTCGCACTTGATCAAGGCGCCCCAGGGTACGTTGGTGCAACGCTTGACCGGCATCGACCCGGACAGCCTGTGCGAGTTGCGCTTCGGCGCGCAGCGGCGCGGCTCGCCTGCCTTGCAGTTGAAAGTTGACGATCTGCTTGAAAACCTGAGCGTGCTGGCGTTTGAAGCCGAAGCTGACCGCCACTGTGCTGACATCCGCGCCGTGCTTGAACGCGCCGGCACGCCCATCGGCAGTCACGATCTGTTCATCGCGGCACGTGCGCGCTGGGCCTCACGCTGGTCAGCCACAACTTGCGCGAATTCGCTCGCGTGCCTGGGCTTGAGGTGGAAGACTGGTTG
>JAYUHT010000361.1:0-11679 GCA_043766725.1 Burkholderiales bacterium
GTCGCCCACGCCGCGCGCCCAGATGCGCAGGCCCAGCGCGGCCAGCTCTTCACGAAAGCCGCGTTCGCGTTCCAGGTTGGTGGAGGCCTCTTCATGCCCAGCGATGAAAGCGATGCGCTGGTGGCCGCCTGCCGCCAGGAAGCGTGCCACCGCGCGGGCGCCACCCACATTGTCTGAACGCACCGAACTCACCGCGCCAGCACTGCCGTTGGCCATGACGCGGTTGAACAGCACCACCGGGATGCTGGCATCGGCGCAGCGCTGCGCCAGGCTCGACGACAGCGTGGTGGCCGCCAGCACGATGCCGTCAACGTGGTACTGCATGATTTCGCCCACCAGTTCGTCGGCGTTTTGCGTCTCGGTGATGAACAGCAGCACGTGGTAGCCATCGGCCTGCAAGCGCTTGGCGAGCCGTTCCAGGGCCACCGGGTAGAACAGGTTTTCAAGGTACGACAGCACCAGGCCGATGATGCGCGAGCGCTTGGTGATGAGGCTGCGCGCATGGGCGTTGGGGCGGTAGCCGAGCTTGCGTGCAGCGTCCATGACCTTGCGCCGCGTCAGCTCGGACACGCTGGCGCCAGGCGTGAAGGTGCGGCTCACCGCCGACTGCGAGACCTCGGCCAGGCGCGCCACGTCGAACGAAGTGATGTTGGTTTTCATGGCACGGCGTTTATGCTGAGGTACAGCATACGTATGCATTCTCTGGCGAGGGCGCAGCCTTCAGGCATCGGGAGAACCCGCAATGCTCTTTTGCTGGCTTGAGCCGCTGAGGCACTCTGACTACACTTTGCGGCACTGCATACCTATTCACAATTTTCACCATGGCCTACGAAACCCAAGCCGACGCCGCCGCCCACCTGGCAGCCACCAAACACCTTGCCTGGGCAGCACTGCAGCGCCTGCCCGGGCCGGAGTTCGCGCGCGCCTGCCACGAGTTGTTAAGCGCAGATTGCGCATGGCACATGGGCCACCCGATCAACACCCTGGTCGGCCCACAAGCGGTGGCAGCAGGCTTCTACGCGCCCTTGCTGCGGGCGATGCCCGATCTGGAGCGCCGCACCGACCTGTTCTTTGCCGGCCACTGGGACGGCTTGCTCGACGGCGGCGAAGGCTGGTGGGCCACCTGCACGGGCCACTACGTGGGCACCTTTGCGGCACCTTGGCTGGGCATCCCGGCCAGCGGCCAATTGGCCACGCTGCGCTTTGGCGAGTTCTATCGCATCGTCAACGGGCGCATTGCCGAAGCCCGCATCCTGCTGGACATCATCGACCTGGCGCGCCAGGCCGGCTGCCCGCTGTTGCCGCCCAGCAGCGGGCGCGACCTGCTGGTGCCGGGGCCGCGCGGCCACGATGGCCTGTTGCTGGGGGTCGCCCCACCCGCGCAAGGCCAAGGCAGCCTGGCTCAAGTGATGGCCATGATCGGCGGCCTGATGCGCTACGACCAGGCCAACCTGAAGAGCATGGGCCAGACCCAGCATTGGCACCCGCAGATGATGTGGTACGGGCCGTGCGGCATTGGCAGCTCGCGCGGCGTGGCGGGCTTCGAGCGGCATCACCAAAAACCGTTCCTGCATGCCTTCCCAGACCGCAAGGGCGGCAACCACCGCGCGCGCTTTGCCGAGGGCGCTTTCGTGGCCTCCACCGGCTGGCCCAGCGTGCGTGCCACGCATGCCGGCGAGTACCTGGGTGTGCCGCCGTCCAACCAGCCCATCACCATGCGCGTGATGGATTGGTGGCGCTGCGACGAGCGCTCGCTGGCTGAGAACTGGGTGCTGATCGACCTGCCGCATTTGATGCTGCAAATGGGGGTTGACCTGATGGCGCGGCTGCCACGCTGAGGCGCCGTTGCGGTAACCTGCCGAGCTTGGTTTCAGCATCGGCCTGCAAGGAGAACGCCCCATGAAGCTCACCCCCGAACAACACGCCCAATTCGACCGTGAGGGCTACCTTTTCTTCCCCGGTCTGTTCACGCCCGAGGAAACAGCCGGCCTGAACGCCGCCGTGCCGGCGCTGTATGCCCGCCGCGAGGCCTACAACGTGCGCGAACGCGGCACCGAAGCGGTGCGCACCAACTTTGCCGCGCACCTGTACAGCGAGCCCTTTGCGCGCCTGGCGCGCCACCCGCGCATGGTGGAGCCGGTGCAAGAACTGCTGCATGAAAAGCTGTACATGCACCAGTTCAAGATCAACGGCAAGATGGCTTTTGAAGGCGACGTGTGGCAGTGGCACCAGGACTACGGCACCTGGAAGAACGACGACCACATGCCCACGGAACGCGCCATGAACGTGGCCATTTTTCTGGACGATGTGAACGAATTCAACGGCCCGCTGATGTTTATTCCGGGCAGCCACAAGCGCGGCGTGATCGACGCCAAACACGACCTCACCACCACCAGCTACCCGCTGTGGACGGTGGACAACGAGCTGATTTCACAACTTGTGGAGCGGGCCGGTGGCCCCGGCGGCTTTGACGCCGCCGGTCGCTATGTAGCAGGCGGCATCGTCAGCCCCAAGGGCCCGGCCGGTTCGATGATCCTGTTCCACAGCTGCCTGGTGCATGCCAGCAGCAGCAACCTGAGCCCCTGGAACCGCGTCAGCGTGTACCTGAGCCTGTGCGCGGTGAGCAACCATGTGCGGCGCTTCAAGCGGCCCGAATTCATCGCCCACCGCGAGTTCGCGCCCATCGAATGCTTGCCCGACGATTGCCTCGTGAAGCCCTGTCCGGTTGACTTACCGTGGAAGAACGGCATGCCGGCCGGCGCCTTGATCACCAGCGAAACGCCCTTCGATTCAATGAGGGCCGCAGCGTGAGTCTTTACCCCAAGCTGCAAGCCCGCGCCGCCGCCGGCAAGCCGGTTCGGGTGGGCCTGATCGGCGCCGGCAAGTTCGGCTCCATGTACCTGGCCCAGGTGCCGCGCACCCCTGGCGTTCACCTGGTGGGCATTGCTGACCTCTCCCCCACTAACGCCAGAGGTAACCTGGCGCGCGTGGGTTGGACGGCCGAGCAAAGCGCCGCACCATCGCTTGATGCCGCGGTGAAAAACGGCAACACCCACATCAGCGAAGACTGGCAGGCCCTGGTGCGCCACCCCGCCATCGACGTGATCGTTGAATGCACCGGCCACCCCATCGCCGCCGTGGAACATTGCCTGGCCGCCTTTGCACAGGGCAAGCATGTGGTCAACGTCACCGTCGAGGCCGACGCCTTCTGCGGCCCGCTGCTGGCCCAGCGGGCGGCGGCAGCAGGCGTGGTCTATTCGCTGGCCTTCGGCGACCAGCCCGCACTCATCTGCGATTTGGTCGATTGGGCCCGTACCTGCGGCTTCCCCGTGGTGGCGGCGGGCCGCGGCCACAAGTGGCTGCCGCACTTCTGCGAATCCACGCCCGACACGGTGTGGGGCCACTACGGCCTGAGCCCCGAGCAGGCGCTGCGCGGTGGCCTGAACCCGAAGATGTTCAACAGCTTTCTCGATGGCAGCAAGCCTTCGATTGAAAGCACCGCTGTGAGCAACGCCACCGGCTTAACCGTTCCGTCCAACGGCCTGCTCTACCCGCCGGCCAGCGTGGAAGACATTCCCTTCGTCACCCGCCCCATCAGCGAAGGCGGCGTGCTGGAACGTAAGGGCATGGTCGAGGTGATCTCGTCGCTCGAAGCGAACGGCCGCAAGATTCCGTATGACATCCGCATGGGCGTGTGGGTCACGGTCGAAGCCGAGACCGAATACATCAAGAACTGCTTCGAGGAATACAACGCCCACACCGACCCGAGCGGGCGTTATTTCACGCTGTACAAGCGATGGCATTTGATCGGCCTTGAAGTGGGTGTGAGCGTGGCCAGCGTGGCGCTGCGCGGTGAACCCACCGGCGTGGCCACGGCCTGGAACGCCGACGTGGTGGCCACCGCCAAGCGCGACTTGGCCGTGGGTGAAATGCTTGATGGCGAAGGCGGCTACACGGTGTGGGGCAAGCTGTTGCCGGCCACTACTTCAGCGCAACTGGGCGGCGTGCCGCTGGGTCTGGCGCATGGCGTGAAGGTGGTGCGGCCGGTGAAGAAGGGGCAGTCGCTGAGTTGGGCGGATGTGGCGATGGACACCACGACCGATGCGTACAAGCTGCGGCGTGAAATGGAGCGCCTGTTTGCGCCGCCGCTGTTGCGCGCGGCTTGATCTCAGGGTTGAGGCGCGGCACTGCGTATCATCTTCCACGCGGCCGCCGCCCAAGTTTCAAACGACATGGCTCGCAAGAATCATGTCGTGCCGCGGGGCAACCCCGCGGTCTGAAGAGTGTCGATCTTTCCGTGGCGTGAGCCCGGTGGCGATGGTCGCCAGACAGCTCACGCATCACCCGCAGGTTGGGTGGCGCGCCGCACCTCCTGCTCATGCCGAACGTTATTCACCTGACCGCGTTGGCCCTTGCCCGGGCCATGCTGGCCGGGCCCGCGACCACACCGGGTCTGATCGCCCGCATGGCGGCGTGCCTGGGCGGCCCGGCCGCTTGGTTGGCGCCACTGGCGCAACGCTGCTGCAAGCTGTCGCCATCGACCTGGCAGCGCTTGAACCGGCGCAGCCTGGCGCAACTGATTGAGCACGACCCTGGCTTTCGTCAAGCCTGGCTGGCGCAGCCGAAGCCCGCCGTGCGCAGGCAGATCCTGCGGGTCGATTCACACCTGCAGGCGCTGCCGCTGGGTCTGCATGAATGCCGCCTGCCCCATTGGCCGAACAGCGCGGCCTTGGCGCAGGGGCTTGCCATCCCCCTGGCTGGCCTGTGGCGCCTGAGCCGGCCCAGCGCCTGGCAACGCCGTGCCCACTTGGGTGAGCAGCATTACCACTGTCAACTCTTGCAAGGCAGCCTCAGCTGGCTGCAAAGGCAGCGCCTGCGCGACCCGCACCTGCCGCAGGGCGCGCCGACCTCACCCGCGTTGGCAAACCTGTGTGCTTTCAAGCTGGACTTGCGTTTGGAAGGCCTGGCGCACGCCTTGGGTGCGCGCTACACGCGCTATGCCGATGATCTGGTGCTCTCAGGCCCGGCCCACTTGCGCCGCGCCTTGCCTCGACTCGGCACTTGGGTGGCCATGATGGCCGCCGACGAAGGCTTCACGCTGAACCTGCGCAAGACACGCTGCCAGGGCGCCGCACAACGGCAAACGGTTTGCAACATGGTGGTTAACCAGCGGCTCAACGTGCCGCGGCGCGAGTTCGATCGACTCAAGGCCAGGCTGCATCAATGTGTGTTGCACGGCCCTCACCTACAGAACCGCGCCGGCCATGCAGATTGGCAGGCCCACCTGCGCGGCCGCGTGAACTGGGTGGCGCAGCTCAACCCGAGCAAGGCCTTGCGCCTGCAGCGCTTGTTTGAACAGATTGACTGGCGGCCGCGCTGACGCTTCAGGCCAGCCACGCAGCCACGGCCGCCGCACCCGGCATGCCTGCGATTGCTCCGCTGCCCCGCACCGACATTGCCGCCGCCGCATTGGCCCAACGCATGGCTTCACTCACTGCCAGGCCACGCGCCAGGGCGGCGGCCAGGGCGCCGGTGAAGGTGTCGCCGGCGCCTATGGTGTCGGCCACCTTCACCGCACGCCCGGCCACGGCCTGCGTTGCGGCACCGGGTTGAAACAAGCAGCAACCCGCGGCGCCCAGCGTCACCAGCACCGCACCCGCACCACGGCGCAACAGTGCGTTGGCCGCAGCGTCAATGCCGGCACCACCGACCAGACCCGCCAGCACCAGCAGCTCGCCTTCGTTGGGCGTGATCACATCGCACAGCGCCAGCAGCTCATCACTCAGCGCCATGGCCGGTGCCGGGTTGAGCAGGGTGCGCACGCCAGCCATACGCGCGATGCGAAAGGCTTCGACGGTGCACGCCAGCGGCACTTCGCACGAGGCCACCACCACTTTGCTGGCCTGCAACAGCGCCGCGGCGGCGTGGGCGTGGTCGCCATTCAGCCCGGCGGTGGCGCCGGCGTATACGGCGATGGCGTTGTCACCGTCTTCAAAAACATGGATGAGTGCGACACCGCTGCGTTCGCCCGCGGCAATGTGAACGTGAGCTGTTTCAATGCCTTCAGCGCGCCACAGCGCCAGGCCCATGCGGCCGAAGTCATCATCGCCCACACGGGCCAGCAGAGCCACCTTCGCCCCTTGGCGCGCTGCGGCCACGGCGGCATTGCTGCCCTTGCCGCCAGGGCTCACTTCAAACGCCGTGGCGGGCAAGGTCTCACCGCGCGCGATGGGCCGCGGCACGCGGGCCACCAGGTCTGCGTTCCAGCTTGCGATGCACACCACGTCGGCCGTCATGCCTGATCTCAGCTCATGTCGCGGGTCAGACCGAGCTGGCTGATTTGGACCGTTATCCGGGCGAATTCAGCCTCGCTCAAGGCGCGCAGTGGCGCGCGCACGCGCAGCCAGCCTGGGTGCTGGTCAAACACCGCCATCACGCCCTTGAACGCCGCCGTCAGGCCATAGCCGTTCAGCACCTTGAGCAGCGCGAACATGTCTTGCTGCGCTGGTTCAGCGCCCGGCTGCGCCGCACCGCCAATCAAGCGCAGCACCAGCCGCGGCGCGATGTTGCCCACGCCGCTCACCGCACCCAGGCTGCCCCGCCCGGCCAGCGTTTGCAGATCGGGCTCGTTGCCCACCCACACTTGCAGCGGCGGCATGAAGGCTTGCGCAAAGGCCAGCGAGGTGTCGCGATGGCCGCCGCTGTCTTTGATTCCGATGATGGTTTGCGGCTGGCGTTGCAAGAGCGTGCTCACCACGGCGTGACTCAAACCCACGCCTGAAATTTGCGGGATGTGATACAGCACGATGCGCAGGCGCGAATCCGCCACACCGTCAATCACCTGCTGGTAGGCATCGATCACGCCTGCATCGGGCACGCCTTTGAGAAAGAACGGCGGCAGCACCAGGCAGGCGCGCACGCCAAGCTGCACGGCGTGGCGCGTGAGCTCGATCACGTCGGGCAAGGCCGCGCAACTGGTGGAGGCCAGGATGCGCGGCGCCGGTACGCTGCCGGCCACCAGTCCTTCGAGTGCGGCGCGGCGCTCGGCCAGCGTGAACGACGGGCCCTCGCCCGTGGTGCCGAATGGCGTGACACCGGTGCAGCCGGCATCGAGCAGCCGGCGTGCATGGGCAGCGAAACGCGGCACGTCGATGCCGCCCCGCTCACCCAGCGGCGTCAGCAGGGCCGGCCACAAGCCGGTGTAGGGCACGTCTTCTTGAATGACCATTGTTCAGCTCTCGCAGGGCGCGCAATCTGGCGCACGGTCACACCGCGGCGCCGGCCATCTGGCTGATGGAGTCAGGCTGTTGCGCAGTGCCTGGCGAACGATTCTCACACCGCAGGTCTGACAATCCGGCCATGCCCAGCCTGCTGCGTGACGCCACCCACCCTATCGAAGCCGAGATCGAATTCAGCGCCATCCGCGCGCAGGGTGCGGGTGGGCAGAACGTGAACAAGGTGTCGAACGCGGTGCACCTGCGCTACGACATTCACGCCAGCAGCCTGCCCGATGAATTGAAGCAGCGCCTGCTCGCCATGGGCGACCAGCGCATCAGCGGCGACGGCGTGGTGGTGATCAAGGCGCAAGACCACCGCAGCCTGGAACGCAACCGGCAAGACGCCATCCAGCGGCTGCGCGAATTGCTCGAAGCCGCCGCCCACGTGGCCAAGGTGCGGCGCAAGACGCGGCCCACGCTGGCCTCGAAGAAGCGGCGCATTCAGGGCAAGGTGTTGCGCGGGCAGGTCAAGAGCCTGCGCGGCAGGGTGAGCGAGTGAATTCAAACGTTGATCGGCAGTTGCTCGTGCCCGCACCGCGCCACGTGGCCGTCATCGGCGCCGGGCCGGCGGGTTTGATGGCCGCGCAGGTGTTGGCCGAAAGTGGCGTGCGGGTCACGCTGTTCGAAGCCAAGCCCACCGCCGGCCGGAAGTTTCTGCTGGCCGGGCGCGGCGGGTTGAACCTCACCCATTCGGAGCCGCTTGGTCGCTTCATCAGCCGCTACGGCGCACGCGCCGATGTGCTGGCGCCATGGCTTCATGCCTTCGGCCCGCAGGCCATGCGCGACTGGGCCTTGGCGCTGGGCAGCGACACCTTCATCGGCACATCAGGCCGCGTCTTCCCGCGCGCGATGAAGGCCGCGCCCCTGCTGCGCGCCTGGTTGCAGCACTTGCACCGCTTGGGGGTGGTGCTGCACACGCGCCAGCGTTGGCTGGGCTGGAACGAAGCCGGCGCGCTGCGCTTGGCCACGCCCGACGGTGAACAACACTTTCAAGCCGATGCCACCGTGCTGGCGCTGGGCGGCGCAAGCTGGCCGCGGCTGGGTTCTGACGCCGCCTGGCTGCCACTGCTGCAAGCCCGTGGCGTGGCCGTTGCCCCGCTCAAGCCGGCTAACTGCGGCTTTGATGTGCAAGGCGGCTGGAGTGCCTACCTGCGGCAACGCTTTGCTGGCCAACCCGTCAAGCCGGTCGTGGCGCGCTGGGCCGCACCGGATGGCAGTGTGATCGCGCAGCAAGGCGAATTCGTGCTCACTGATGGCGGCGTTGAAGGCAGCCTCATTTACGCCTTGGCTGCGCCCTTGCGCGAAGCCATTGCCAGCCAAGGCCACGCCACGCTGGAGCTGGACTTGCTGCCCAGCCACAGCGCGCAGCAGGTGATGGCCGAAACCACGCGAGCACGGGGGCCACGCAGCCTGGCCACGCACTTGAAAAGCCGGCTCGGCCTGGGCGGGCTGAAGCTGGCCTTGTTGCATGAAGTGCTGGGCGCAACCGGCCTGAACAACCCGGTGCAATTGGCCGCTGCACTGAAGGCCTTGCCGCTGCAACTGGCCGCGCCGCGGCCCGTGGCCGAGGCCATCAGCACGGCCGGCGGCGTGGCCTTTGAAGCGATGACTGAGCGCGGCATGCTGCGCGCCATGCCCGGCGTGTTCTGCGCCGGCGAAATGCTTGACTGGGAAGCCCCAACCGGCGGCTACTTGCTCACCGCTTGCCTGGCCAGCGGCCGCGCGGCCGCGCTTCACGCCGTGGCTTGGTGCGCCGGTCTACCAGCCCAGGCCCAGGCGCAGGCCCAGGAAGACGAGCATGCCCCCCACGATGGTGCCCAGAATGCCGCGGCGCCAGAAGTAGTAACCCACAGCGGCCAGCGCGGCCCAGGGGCGGGCATCGCTTAACGATTGAATCAACTCGCCCTGGCTGAGCAACACCTCGGGTGCCACCACCGCCATCAAAGCCCCCAGCGGGGCATAGCGCAGGCCCTGGCCCAGCCAGGCCGGAATGGGCAGCTCGCGCCGCGGCAGCATGAAAAAGCCGCGCGTGAGCAGCGACACCGCGGCCAGGCCAAGGATGGTGAGCAGGGTGTCGGCGGTGCTCATCAGGGCTCGCGCAACGGTGGCACCGCCTGGAGGCCGACCCGTTCCATGACCAGGCCGGCGGCCACGGCCGCGGCAATCGCCACCACGATGTTCAGCTTCAAGGGCAAGGCATAGGCCCACACCGCGGCGGCAGAGGCTGCGGCGGCGGCGGCCCAGGTGGCACGGTCAGTCAACAGCGAACAACACAGGGCCAACAGGGCCACGGCACCGGCAAAGCCCAGGCCCCATTGCGGTGAGATGTGCTCGGCCAGGGCGATGCCCAGCAGCGAAGGAATTTGCCATGACAGCCAGTTCAAGCTGACACCGCCCCAGAAGTACGGCAGTTGCTCAGGCGCCGGCGGCGCGTGCGCAAAGCGGCGCATGAAGACCACGTAGTTCAAGTCGGCGCTGAAATAGATCATGCGCAAGCGCTGGGCCAGCGGCAGGTGGCCGAAGTACGGCCGCCAGGCGGCGCTGAAAATAACAAAGCGCAGGTTGATGCAGCAGGCCGTGGCCAGCACCAGCCAGACCGGTGCGTTGGCCTGGATCAAGGGGATGGCCGCCAGTTGCGCGCCGCCCGAGAACACCAGCAGCGACATGGCCACCGCCAGCGGCCAGCTCAGGCCCCCTTTGACCATCGCCACCCCCGTCACCAGGCCCCAGGCGGCCAGGCCGGGGGCCACTTGCCCCATCTCGCGGGCGCCTTCGCGGAAGGCGGGGTCGCGATACCGCGCGCGCACTGCATCGAACATGCGCACCATTGTCCATTGGCGGCCTGTTCAGGCCTTGGCCGGTTTGGCGGCTGACTCGTGAACCTTCATGCTTCGCACTCAGGGCTTCGCCCTTCGGGCGGCCGGGCGGGCTCAGGCGCCGTGCTTCTCGGTCTTGGCGCCTTTGCCGGGCTTCTTGCCGCCGGGTTCTGCAGCTGGTTCGCTCGCCGCCTTGGCCAGCTCGGCCGGCGGGTTGGCTTGCGGCATCACCGCCTCGATCTTGTTTTCGCGCATGTAGTCGTTCATTTCGCGCCAACCGGCGAACACCGCGCTCTTGTCGGCCCTTTTGTTCAAGCCATAGCAGTCTTCGATGGCCCGGCCTGAATGGCGGCAGGCCCCGCCCACGGCCTTGCCCTCGGCTTCGCGCCGCGCGGCCAGAGCGCTGGCCGGCTCGATGCCCAGCGCATCGCACCCTGTGAGCCACAGGGTGGCCAAGAGCACGACGGGCAGGAAGGGACGAAGCATCAAGCGCACCGGGAAAGCCAGATGGGCAGGATATCGACCCTGCCCGGCGCGAACTTGAGCCTTACGTGCGCCCCCAGGCGGCGGCGAATCCCGCCGCCGCCGCCCGTGGGGGCTGAACTTGGGGCGGCCCGGCGTTGACTCACGCCGCCATGGCCAGCAGCTTCTGCACCCGCTCTTCGGTGCTGGGGTGGGTGGAGAACAGCCCGCGCAGGCCGCCGCCGGACAGCGGGTTGATGATCATCATCTGCGCGGTTTCAGGGTGGCGCTCGGCGGCTTCGAGCGGCAGGCCACGGGCATAGCGGTCGATCTTTTGCAGCGCCGAGGCCAGCGCGCGCGGCTCGCCGGAGATTTCGGCACCGCCGCGGTCGGCCTCGAACTCGCGCGAGCGGCTGATGGCCATCTGGATCAGGCTGGCGGCCAATGGCGCCAGGATCATCATGGACAGGCTGGCCACGACGTTGCTGCGGCCTTCGCTGTTGCGCCCGCCGAACAGGCCGGCGAAGTTGGCCAGCATGGAAATCGCCCCGGCCATGGTGGCGCTAACGGTCGAGATGAGAATGTCGCGGTGCTTCACATGCGCCAGCTCGTGCGCCATCACGCCACGCAATTCGCGCTCGCTGAGCACGCGCAGGATGCCGGTGGTGGCGGCCACCGCGGCATGCTGCGGGTTGCGGCCGGTGGCAAAGGCGTTGGGCGCGTCTTCTTCGATCAGGTACACCTTGGGCATCGGCAAGCCGGCCTTGTTGGCCAGCTCTTGCACCATGTTGTAGAACTGCGGCGCTGAAGAAGCGTCAACCTGCCGCGCGTTGTACATCTTCAGCACCATGGTGTCGCTGAACCAGTAGCTGAAGAAATTCATGCCCAGGGCCACCACCAGCGCCAGCATCATACCGGTCTGGCCGCCGAGCATTTGGCCCAGCGCCATGAACAGGGCCGTGATGGCCGCCATCAGCACCGCGGTCTTCAGCAGGTTGAACATGGTCTTGCGTCTCCTTCAAGTTCAGTCGGTTGAAGGTGCGGGCGCCGGCGCCGCATTCAAGCTCTGGCCCGCAACGAGCGCGGGCAGTGCTTGCAGCAAGCTTGCCACAGCGCCGCGCTTG
>JAYUHT010000362.1:0-4422 GCA_043766725.1 Burkholderiales bacterium
AAATCCCATCGCCCGCCGCCGGTGTGGTGAAGGAGCTGGCGCTGAAGATGGGCGACGTGATCAACCAGGGTTCGCTGGTGTTGATGCTCGAAGCCGCGGGGGCCGCGCCCGCGCCCGCGGCGGCCAAACCGCCCGTTGCAGCGGCGCCGGCGCCTGCCGCACCCACCGTTGCCGCGCCGGCTGCGGCCAGCTTCAGCGGCCACGTCGATCTTGAATGCGACCTGCTTGTGCTGGGTGCCGGCCCCGGTGGCTACTCGGCGGCCTTCCGCGCGGCTGATCTGGGCATGAAGGTGGTGATCGTGGAGCGCTACGCCACGCTGGGCGGCGTGTGCCTGAACGTGGGCTGCATCCCGAGCAAGGCGCTGCTGCACGTGGCCGCGGTGATGGACGAGGTGAAACACTTCGCCGCCCTGGGTGTTGAATTTGCCGCGCCGAAGGTGGATGCCGCCAAGCTGCTCGGCCACAAGAACAAGGTCGTGGGCAAGCTCACCGGCGGCCTGGCCGCGATGGCCAAGATGCGCAAGGTGACGGTGGTGCGCGGCAGCGGCAGCTTTGCCGGCCCCAACCACCTAACGGTTGAAATGACTGAAGGCACGGCCCAGGCCAAGACGGGCAAGAGCCAGACCATCGCCTTCAAGCAATGCGTCATCGCCGCCGGCTCGCAGGCGGTGCGCCTGCCGTTCCTGCCCGACGACCCGCGCATCGTCGACTCCACCGGCGCGCTGGAATTGCGCGAGCTGCCCAAGCGCATGCTCATCATTGGCGGGGGCATCATCGGCCTGGAGATGGGCACCGTGTATTCCACCCTCGGCGCGCGGCTCGACGTGGTGGAAATGCTCGACGGCCTGATGCAAGGCGCCGACCGCGACCTGGTGAAGGTGTGGCAGAAGATGAACGCGCCGCGCTTCGACAACATCTTGCTCAAGACCAAGACCGTGGGCGCCGAAGCCACCGCCGCTGGCATCAAGGTGAAATTTGAAACCACCGAGGGCAAGGCCAGTGAAGACGTGTACGACCTGGTGTTGCAGGCCGTGGGTCGCAGCCCCAACGGCAAGAAGATCGGCGCTGAAAAAGCCGGCGTGCTGGTGAACGAGCGCGGTTTCATTCCGGTGGACGCGCAGATGCGCACCAACATTGCGCACATCTTCGCCATCGGCGACATCGTCGGCCAGCCGATGCTGGCGCACAAGGCGGTGCATGAAGCGCATGTGGCCGCCGAGGTGGCGGCCGGTGACAGCAAGGCGATGTTCGATGCGCGGGTGATTCCCAGCGTGGCCTACACCGACCCCGAGGTGGCCTGGGTAGGCCTCACCGAAGACGAAGCCAAGGCGCAGGGCATCAAGGTCAGGAAGGGCTTGTTCCCCTGGACGGCGTCAGGCCGCGCCATTGCCAACGGCCGTGACGAAGGCTTCACCAAGTTGCTGTTCGATGACTCCGCCGAAGCACACGGCCACGGCCGCATCCTGGGCGGCGGCATCGTGGGCACGCATGCCGGCGACATGATCGGCGAGGTGGCGCTGGCCATCGAGATGGGTGCCGACGCGGTGGACATCGGCAAGACCATCCACCCGCACCCCACGCTGGGTGAAAGCATCGGCATGGCGGCTGAAGTGGCGCACGGCAGTTGCACCGACTTGCCGCCCACCAAACGTTAGAGATTACCTGGAACACGGCGGCTTGGCCGCCGCCGCCTTGACTCGCTGGTTAACGTGACGCCAACGTGTTGATCACCGGCCCGTCGTACACGATGCGCCAGCGGCCGTCTTGCTGCGCCCAGTACTGGCGGTAGGTGGTGGCCGCCTCGGCCTTGCTGCGGCCTTCTTCGCGCGCGCTCACCACCATCATGGGCGTGCTTTCGCCATACCAGGCCAGGAAGCTGACGTTGCTGCGCGCTGACCCGCCGGCCGTGGTGTGGCGCGGCGCCGGCAGGGTCGGGTCGTACCAGCGCTGCAGGTCTTGCACGTCGCCAGCGCGGCGGGCGTCGTCCCAGGCCTGGTAGGCTGGGCGGAATTCGGCCGCGGCCTGGCGTGCGGCATCGCGCGGCACCCATTCCAGCTTGCGCGCGATGACCACTGGCGATTCATCCACCGCCAGGCGCTTGAGCAAGAGGTTGGCATCCTCGTTGGCCAGGGCGACGCAGCCATCGGTGGCCCACAGGCCGTGGCTGTACATCGAGGGCGGCACACCGTGCACGAACAAACCCGTGCCCGTGCGCCCCTTCTGGCGGTCGATGGCGTTCGGGTAGTTGATGCCCAGTGCCGCGCTGCCGAAACGTTCGGCCAACATGTGCGACGGCAACGCGTTGACCACCCAATACACGCCCAAGGGCGTGCGCGCATCGCCTTGGGTACTTTTCGCGATGCCCTGCTTGCCCAGCGAAACGAAGAAGTCTTTCTCCAGCTGCGGGCCCTGCGGCCCATTGCTGAAGAGGTACAGGCGCGAGCGCTCGGTGTCCACGGCCACGGCGTGGCGCACATGGGCCGGCAGGTCGACCAGCTCGCGCGGCAGGTGGTCCGCCGGCGGGCGTTCGCGCAGCGCACTCAGGCGCCGCCGCGCCTCCTCACGCAGCAAGGCGAGATCAGCGTGTTCGGCTTGCGCCGTGGCCGTCACCTGGGCGGCCACGCCGAAGACTTGCGGCACGCCACCGCGGGTGGCCAGCAAGTCGCCGTGCAGCAGTTGCGCCAAGCCGAACTGGGGGTGGTCTTGCACCAGTGCGGCGGCCAGCGCCGTGGCCTTGCGCCCGTGGCCAGCGGCCAGTGCCGCGTAGGCCTGAAGCAAGCGCCCCTCTGGCCCATCGCCCGCGCCCACGAGCAAGGGGGCGCTGGCCAGGTCTTCGTCGGGGGCAGGTGGCGCCACGACGCTGGGTGCCGGGCTGTCAGCCGCGGCTGCGCGGCTGGGCGTGTACTGCCCAAACGCCACCACCAGGCCGGCCGCACAAACGCTCATCAAGGCCAGCCACACCGGGCGCGACAGCAGCGGCCGCCCCGCACCGGCGCCAGCGCTGGTGCCAGTGCCAGTGCCACCGTTGATCAGGGCATGCAGCCGCAGTGCCACCCGGCCGGCGGGTGCGAGCGACGGCGCGGCCGCCGCTGGAGCGCCTACCGGCCCGATGTCTCTTGTTGAATGAGCCACTTGCCACCCACTTTTCGCAGCGCCAGGGTCTTGCTGCTCTGCGTGCTCAGGGAATCGGAAACGTAGTCTTGCAGGAATTGCGCGGTGGCTTGTTCGCCCTTGACCTGCACTTGGAAGTTGGTGAGCTTGACCTCGATGCTCTTGCGCGGGGCGATGCGGTCGCGCCGTTCACTCAGCCAAGCGGCATGGCTGCTGGCCTTGCCCTTGAAGTCGGAACCATAAGCTGCCGCATAGGCGGCCATGTCGCGCCCAGACCAAGCCGCCGCCCAGGCTTTCAAGGCGGCTTCAATTTCAGGCTTGGCAGTCGCATCGGCGGCCGCTGGGGCGGTGGCAATTGCCGGTGTCGGCGTGGCGGCCGGCGCGGCGGCCACGGTGGTCGCTGACGCCGGCTTGGCCACCGGCGCGGGCGCGACTGCTGGCGCTGGTTTTGGCGCCGGGGCAGTGGCCGGGGCAGGGGCCGCCACGGGCGCGGCAGCCACGACGGTGGGCTTGGGCGCACTGGCTGCTGGCGTCACCGCAGCGGGCGCTGGCTTTACCGCAGCCACCGCTGCGGGGGCAGGCACGGGCGCGGGCGCTGGCGTGGGTGCAGGTGCAGCCGCAGGTGCAGGTGCAGGTGCAGGCGCCGGTGTGGCCTGCGCCACGACGGTGGCTCCGGGTTTGGCCGGCGGCAGCTGTGGCGCGGCCGCGGTGCGAGTGGTGTCGGGCGCGCGGGCCAGCGCCGTCAATTCGTTGACCATTTCCAGCTTGGGCTTGGCCGTCTTCAGGCTCTTGTCGAACTGCAAGGCCTTGCGGTAGGCGTCACCCGCCATGTGCGAATACAGATCGCCCAGGTTTTCATACGCCGTGGCGTAGGTTGGGTGGGTGCGGATGGCACGCTCCAGCGCGGCGCGCGCTTCCTCGTATTGGCCCTTGGCCGCCAGCAGCACCGCCATGTTGTTGTGCGGCGCGGGCAGATCCGGGCTTTCCGTGGCCACCTTTTTGAACACGGCCAGCGCTTCGTTGACACGGTTCATGTTCGACAGCACCGCCCCGCGGTTCATCTGCATCGGCACATCGGTGGGGTTTTTTTTCAGGTTCGCGTCGATCACCGTCAAGGCCTCGCTCCAGCGCTGCCCGGCCATCATGGCACTGAGTTGCGAATCTGCGCCTTGCGCGGCGGCAGCGGCGGCGAACAGCAGCGCTGCGGCACCGGCAATCAAATGGCGCAAGGGCAGATGGGTTTTTGGCATGGTCGAAGGCGTGCATGCAAAGGGTGGCAGCACCGGGGCTGTCCCCTCGGTACGGGCCCTC
>JAYUHT010000363.1:0-4420 GCA_043766725.1 Burkholderiales bacterium
TGGCGCGGTGCTCTCGCCGATGTTGATCGAGCTGATCGCATAGGTGTACGCGCCCAGGCCGAAGTAGGCCGCGTGGCCGAATGAATGCATGCCCGCCGGGCCCATCAGGAAGTGCAGGCTGGCGGCAAAGAGCACGGCGATGAGCACGTCGATCATCAACACCGCCAGGTAGGGGTAGGCGCCGTGCAACAACGGCAACAGCGCCAGGGCCAGCAGCGCAACGGCGCCCAGCACCTGCCACAGGCGCGGCAGGCGGCGCAGCGGCGGGTCGATGGCGGCCTGCGCGCGCACCGCGCCTTGCGGCTTGCCGAACAAGCCATACGGCCGCCAAACCAGCACCACGGCCATGACCAAGAATTCGGCCACCAAGGTGAGCTTGCTCAAGGGGAAGGGCGCGCCGAATACATCAATGGAGCCAGCGGCGATGCAAAACGCCTTCACCAACGCAATGATCAGGCTGGCCACGAAGGCGCCACCGATGGAGCCCATGCCACCCACCACCACCACCACGAAGGCCTCGCCCACCACGGCCAAATCAAGGCCCAGGTTGGCCGGCTCGTGCGGCATCTGTAGCGCCCCGCCCAACGCGGCCAGAAAGGTGCCCAGCGCAAACACACCGGTGAACAGCCAGCGCTGGTTCACGCCCAGCGCGGCGGCCATGTCGCGGTCTTGCGTGGCCGCGCGCACCAGCAAGCCAAAACGCGTGCGCGCCAGCAGCAGCCACAGCAGCCCCAGCACCAGCGGGCCGATGGCGATGAGCAGCAAGTCGTAGCTGGGGAAGGGCTGGCCGAGCAGCTCGACGGCGCCCTTCAGCCCCGGCGCCTTGGGTCCCAACAAGTCTTCAGGCCCCCACAGCTTCAGGGCCAGATCCTTGAACACCAGCACCAGCGCAAAGGTGGCGAGCAGTTGGTACAGCTCGGGCGCGGCATACAGGCGCTTGAGCACCAGCATTTCCACCGCCGCGCCGAGCACTGCCACGGCCAGGGCGGCCAGCAGCACCGCGCCCCAGAAGCCCAGCGGCCCGCTGCCTAACGTTTCAGTGAAGGCAACCGCCGCATACAGCCCGAGCATGTAGAACGAGCCGTGCGCGAAGTTGACGATGCGGGTGACGCCGAAGATCAGGCTCAGCCCGCTGGCCACGAGGAACAGGGAAGAGGCCGCTGCCAACCCGGTGAGGGTTTGCAGCAGCAGGGAAGACAGGGTCATCTTCCCGGCGTCAACAAATCAGCCAGCGCGGGCTCAATCTGCCGGCCGCAACGACTTCACTTCCTCGGCACTGGGCAGGTACTTGGCGCCGTCGAGGTAACGGTAGTCCACCATCACGCCCTTGCCGCCTTCGAGTTGGGTCTTGCCCAGGTAGGCGCCCATGGTGGACTGATGGTCGCTGGCGCGGTAGGTGATGGGGCCGAAAGGCGACATCAGGCTAAGGCCCTTGAACGCTGCGATCAGCTTTTCAGTCTCGGCCGACTTGGCCTTGCGCAAGCCTTCAGCCAAAGACCAGATGGTGGTGTAGCCCACCACCGAGCCGAGCTTGGGGAATTCCTTGTACTTGTTGTAGTAGGCCAGGAAGAACTTCTTGTGCTCGGGCGTTTGAATGCCGTAGTACGGGTAGCCGGTGACGACCCAGCCCACGGGCGCTTCATCGCGCAGCGGGTCGAGGTATTCGGGCTCGCCGGTGAGCAGGCTCACCACTTCGCGGCCCTTGAACAGGCCGCGGGTGTTGCCCTCACGCACGAAGCGCGACAGATCGGCGCCGAACAGCACGTTGAAGATGGCGTCGGGCTTGGCATCGGCCAAGGCTTGAGACACGGCACCGGCGTCCAGGCGGCCCAGCGGCGGCGCCTGTTCGGCCACGAACTCCACATCAGGCTGCGCCTTCTTCAGCATCGCCTTGAAGGTGGCCGCGGCCGATTGGCCGTACTCGTAGTTCGGGTAGACGATGGCCCAGCGCTTCTTGTTCATCTTCGCCGCTTCGGGCACCAGCATGGCCACCTGCATATAAGTGTTGGGGCGCAGGCGGAAGGTGTAGCGGTTACCGCTTTGCCAAGTGATCTTGTCCGTTAACGGCTCGGCGGCGAGGAAGAAAACCTTGCGCTGCTTGGCAAAGTCAGTCACGGCCAGGCCGATGTTCGACAGGAACGTGCCGGTGATCAGCGCCACGCCTTCGCGCGACACCAGTTCTTCGGCCACGCGCACCGCGTCGCCCGGGTTGCCGTTGTCGTCGCGCGAGATGACTTGCAGCTTCTTGCCCAGCACGCCGCCCGAGGCGTTGACTTCTTCCACCGCCAGCTCCCAGCCCTTTTTGTACGGCTCCAGGAAGGCGGGTTGGGCCTTGTAGCTGTTGATCTCGCCGATCTTCAGCGTGTCTTGCGCCGCGGCCGGGGTTTGCCAGGCCAGCGCGGCGACGGTGACGGCGGCGAACCAGGTCTTTTGCATGAAGTGCACTCCAGTGAAATGAAACGTTGGAAACGCAACTCAAGCCGCGATGTCAGCCGACTGAATGCGCTTGACGCCGGCTTTGGTCATTTGCGCCCAGGCCGCCTTGAGCGAGCCGTTCAGGTCGATGCCGCGGCAGGCGTCTTCGATCACGCTGGCGGCGAAGCCGGCCTTGCGCGCATCGAGTGCTGTCCAGGCGACGCAGAAGTCGGTGGCCAGGCCGCACACATACACCTGGTTGATGCCGCGCGCCTTCAGGTAGCCGGCCAGGCCGGTGCTGGTCTTGCCGTTGGCTTCCATGAACGCGGAATAGCTGTCGGTGTCTTGGTGAAAGCCCTTGCGAATGATGAGCTGTGCCTTCGGCAAGGCCAGGTCTTTGTGCAGGTTGGAGTCGGCCGTGCCCTGCACGCAATGGTCGGGCCACAGCACCTGGGTGCCGTAGCTCAACTTGGTGGTTTCAAACGGCTTCTTGCCGCTGTGTGCCGAGGCGAACGACACATGGCCGGCGGTGTGCCAGTCTTGCGTCACGACGATGTTCTCGAACGCGCCGGCCAGCTTGTTGATGATCGGCACCACCTCTTCGCCGCCCTTCACCGCCAGTGTGCCGCCGCTGACAAAGCAGTTCTGCACGTCGATCACCAGCAGCGCGCTCTTGCTGCCGGGTTGGATGGCGCCCGCGCCGCGCGCCGCGCCGTTCAGGCCTAGCAACATGATGCCGGCGGCACCGATAAAAGCTCTGCGTTGAACATTACTCATGCTGTGTTCTCCTTCAGCGTTGACCATCAAACTTCGCAATCTCGCTGGCCTGCAGGCCGCCCACCCGTGCATGCGGGCGCGCTCCGGTGGCCATGGCCTGCACGAACATGATTTCATCGGCCCGCGGCGCATCGGGCACACACACCACCACGCCATCGAAATGGCTGCGCACATAGGCCGCCACGCGGTGGTGCAGGGGAATGTCGATGCTGGCACCCATGGCGCCAAGCTTGGTGGCCGAAGGCACGATGGCGTGCGAGCCCGCGATGCGGTCGCGCATGCAATAACCGCCCGGTAAGTGCCACAAATGGCCATGCTCGATTTCGCCGGCGCTGCCCACCAGCCCGCCCTTGCCGTAGCTTTGGATGTGCTGCGCGCCGCCCAAGGCCGCAATGAGCCGGTCTGCCATGTCAAGCCCCAGCGGCTTCAAGGCTTCCATGAAGGGCTGAATGTCGGGCACATGGCGCCCGGCATAGGGGTTGTGGATGACCGCCGCCACCCAGCCCCGCTGCAGGGGCTGCGCCAGGCGCTGGCCACCGTCGTGCCAGACGTCTTCAACGCTGAGCACGAACTTGCGCACGCTCACTTCGGGCTGGCTGCCTTGGGCGGGATACAGCATGGTGGTGGGTGGGCGGCTGCCACAGGGTTGGTGACCAAACGCGATCATGCCCCAGGTGGGGCGGTGGGCGCATGGGGTTGCGCCGGGTGCCCCGAGTTTGCCTGCGCCATGCGGCTGCCACAATCAGCCTCGCCCCGGGCGATGGAGGTGATCAAATGATGAGGCGCCGAACCCTGCTGCGCATTGCTGGCACTGCATGCATGCCCGCCATCATGTCCAGCCCAGCGTGGCCGCAGGCCCGGCCTGCGCGTATTGGCTACATCTCGTTCCGCCCCGAACCCAATGAGTTCGAAGCCGCCTTCCAGCGCGGCCTGCGTGAGCGCGGCTGGATCGAAGGCCAGAGCCTGAATATCGACTTTCGCTGGGCGGCCTTCGACAGCCAGCGCGTGCAGGCCATGGTGGCCGAGTTACTGGCCTTGCGGCCTGCGTTGATGGTGGTGGCCGATGGCTCGGGTGCCCTGCGCATGATCCGCACCGCCAACCCGGCCATGCCGATCGTGGTGCCGGCCTTCAGCGACCCCATCGCGCAAGGCACGACCACGAGCCTGGCTCGCCCTGACGGCAATGCCACCGGCATATCGGTGTTCGCCACCGAACTGGCCGCCAAGC
>JAYUHT010000364.1:0-4420 GCA_043766725.1 Burkholderiales bacterium
GGTGGTGGTGGCCGCGGTGGAAGCCTTCTGCGACCCGGCCTTCGCCTTTCACGGCCCCACCACCAGCACGTCGGGGCCGGCCGTGCTGTTCATCTGCAATGGGCCGCTGACACGCACGCTGGACATCAATTCGAAGGAGAACCTGTTCGGCCCCGGTTGGCGCGCCAACCTCACCATCGGCCGCGCCGCGCGCCTGGTGATGCGCAATGTCTGCGGCACCCTGCCGGGCACGCTGGACATGGCCACCCTGGGCAACCCCGGCAAGCTGAGCTATGTGATCGCCGAGAACGAGGAAGACAGCCCCTGGAAACCCTTCCATGTGGACCGAGGCTTCCGGCCCGAGCAAAGCACGGTCACGGCCCTGGCCTGCGACATGCCCTGCAACATCTTCAACCAGCTCAGCAACCACCCCGAACAGCTGCTGCTGACCATGGCCGACAACATGCGGCTGTCCGGTGGCGTGGTGGGGCAGACTTACTACACCGTCATCCTGCCTGGTGAACACCTGAAGGTGGTGACAGACGCCGGCTGGAGCAAGCGCGATGTGCAGCGTTTTCTGTTCGAGCACACCTATAACAACTATGCCCACCTGCGCCGCACCGGGCGCTTTCCCATGCCCATCAAACCCGGCGATGAACAACGCATGCGCCCGTTGGTGAGCACACCAGACAACATCATCGTGCTCGCCGCCGGCGGTGCGGTGGGCGCCTTCTCGTGTTTCATCCCTGGCTGGGGTAAAGCCACCTGGTCACGGGCCGTGACCAAAGCCATCAAGGAGAACTGACACCATGCTTGAGCTGTTAGACCCCACGCGGGAGGCGACGGGCACCCTGCCCGTTTACGCCGAACGCCCGCCCTCGCTTAAAGGCAAGCGGGTGGCGCTGATCGAAAACACCAAATACAACTCCGACAACCTGTTGCAGCGCATTGGCCAGATCCTGATGCGCGACCACGGTGCGGCCTCGACCACGCTGTACCACAAGCGTTATTCCAGCGTGCCGGCGCATGAGGAACTCATTCGTCAAGTGGTGGAAAACTGTGACGTGATGGTTGCCGGCATCGGCGACTGCGGCTCATGCTCATCGGGCGGTGTGCTCGACGGCATCCTGCTGGAAATGAAGAACATCCCTTCAGCCAGCATCATCACGCACCTGTTCGAGAACACCGGCAGGGCCATGGCCCGGCAGTGGAGCTACCCGGACTACCCCTACCTCGTCATGCAGCACCCCATAGCCAACCTGAGCGATGGGGCCCTGCAGGAACGGGCCGAGGCCATCGCGCCGCAGGTGGCCGAGCTGTTGATGGGCGAGCTGCGCCAGCGCGGCGGCAAGCCGGTGCCGAATTCAGCGAATGCAGCGAAGGCAGCGAAGGCGCCGTCATGATGGATCTGGTGGCCCTGAAGCTGGCGCTCGAGCCCACCCGGGCCGGGCTGGATGCCGCCGGCTTCGACCTGGCGCTGCAGGAGGCCGAGGGCCGCCTGTGCCTGACCGTGCTGGCCCGCGCCGATGCCTGCGAAGACTGCCTGGTGCCCAAGGCCCTGTTCAGGCAAATGGCGCAAGACGAGATCACCGACGCTGGCTTGCCGGCAGTGCCCATTGAGGTGCTTTACCCCCTGGACGCGCGCCGAGCGCGGAGTTAGGTCATGTCAATCGTTAAAAGAGCTACCGCCCTGCTGCTGTGCCTGGTGTGCGCCGCGCCCGCGCTGGCGCAGCAAACCATCAAGCTCATCGTGCCCTACCCGCCCGGCGGCACGGCCGATATCCTGGCACGCATGGTGGCCGTGCCATTGGGCCCGCTGTTGGGGCAGACGGTGGTGGTTGAGAACCTGGCCGGCGCCGCCGGCACCCTGGCCCTGGGCAACGTGGCCCGCGCCGAGCCCGATGGCCGCACCCTGGTGTTGAGCAACACCGGGCCCAGTGCCATTGCCCCAGCCATGAACCGCAAGATTCCCTACGACCCGGTGAAAGACTTCGCCGCCGTGTCGCTGGTGGCGCGCTCGCCGTTGCTGCTCATGGTTAACGCATCACTTGAGGCCAAAGACCTGCGCAGCTTCATCGCCTACGCCAAGGCACAACCCGGCGGCGTTGAGTATTCATCGCCCGGCATCGGCTCGTTCACCCACCTGGCCACCGAGCAGTTTGCGCACGCCGCGGGGCTGAAGCTGGTGCACATTCCCTACAAGGGCCAGGCGCCAGCGTTGACAGCGGTGGTGGCCGGCGAAGTGAAGATGTCACTCACCTCGCCTTCGGCGGCGATGTTCGACATGGCGCGCAGCGGCAAGCTCAAACTGCTGGGCGTGTCGTCGCGCGAAGCCTCCAAGCTGGCGCCGGGCGTGCCGCCGATGGCGCAGGTGCTGCCGGGCTTTGACACCGAGTTCTGGTTCGGCATCCTGGCGCCGGCCAAGACCCCCGCGGCCACGGTGAAGCGCCTGCACGAGGCCTTGCAAACGGTGCTCGCCGATCCGGCCTTGGCGCGCCAGATGGAAGCCACCGGCAGCGAAGTCGCCATGGGCCCGGCGCCGGATTTCCAGCGCTTGCTGGCCAGTGAAGGCGAACGTTGGCGCGAAGTGGTGCGCGCGGCGAAGATCGAACCGGAAAACTGATGCATCTTTATCAAGGCCAGCCCTGCCTGCACAGCGACGCTCAGATTCAAGGCTTTCATGCCGAAGGCCGCTTCAACCAGAAGCTGTTGGTCGATCACCTCGACGAGCGCGCGCTGCAAACGCCAGCCAAGGTGGCGATCATCGAAAACCAGCGCCGGCTCAGCTACGCCGAGGTGGTGCGCCAAAGCGAGAACTTGGCCGCGGCGCTGCACCGGCTGGGCGTGGCGCGCGGTGACGTGGTGGCCGCGCAGTCGCCCAACTGGGCTGAACTGCCCATCATCCACTTCGCCTGCAACCGCATCGGCGCCATCTTCGTGCCGCTGTCTGAAGGCTTTCGCGAGCGCGAGTTGCTGCACTTGTTGCAGATCTCCCGTGCCAAGCTGCTGTTCTGCCCGGAGGCTTTTCGCGGCGTGCGTCACGCTGACTTGGTGGCGCCGCTGCGCAGCAGCTTGCCCGCGCTGCGCCATGTGGTGGCGCTGCGCAGTGCGGCCAGCTTGAACTTCGACACGCTGGCCCATGAAGACGCCTGGCGCATCGAGCAGGGCACGCCATGGTTGCGCAGCCTGCGCGGCACGGCCGACGATCCGTCGCATGTGATGGTGTCATCGGGCACCACCGGCCTGCCGCGGTGCAGCCTGTTCAGCGACAACAACACGGCCGTGAAACTCTTGCAGCAGTATGTGCAGGCCGCGCGCGTAGCCGGCAACGACGTGGCCGCCGCCCTGGCCCCTGCCGGCACCGGCGCCACCGGCTACAACTACCCGATCCTGACCATGCTGCTTTTGGGTGGCACTTCGGTGCTGCTGGAGCATTGGAACGGCAAGCGGCTCGATGAAGTGCTTGAGCTGGTCGCGCACAACGGCTGCACCCTGGCCGTGGCCGTGCCGGCGCAACTGGCCAAACTTGTTCAAGCACAGGACATTGCTGCCCACGACTTGAGCACGCTTCGCGTCGTCACCAATTCCGGCGCCAAGTTGCCGCCCAGCGTGGCCGATGCGGTGGAGCGCTTGTTCAACTGCACGGTGCAGGTGATCTACGGCACGTCAGAGGCCGGCGCCACCGCCATGACCCGGGTGGACGACAGCACCCAGCAGCGCCGCGCCAGCGTGGGCCGGCCGCTCGACGGCCAAGAGGTTCGCATCCTGGGCGATGACGGCCTGCCCGTGGTGCCCGGTGCGCCCGGTGAAGTGTGCTGGCGCGGCGCCAACAAGAGCTATGGCTTCCTCAACGACCCCAACAGCACGCGCCGCGTCTGGGACGACGAAGGCTTCCTGCACAGCGGCGACCTCGGCCGCATCGACGAGCAAGGCTACTTGCACATCGTGGGCCGCAAGAAAGACATGATCATCCGTGGCGGCCAGAACGTGAACCCGGGCGCGATTGAAGAAGCCTTGTTGCAGCACCCGGCGGTGGCCGAAGTGGCGGTGGTGGCCTGCGCAGACGCCACCTTGGGCGAGCGCATTGCGGCGTGTGTTGTGGTGAAGGGTGCCGTGGCACCGTCGCTCGAATCGTTGAAGGCTCGGGTGCGCGACCATGGCCTGGCCGCGTGGCATCAGCCTGAGTTGCTGCTTTTGTTGAACGAACTGCCGCGCAATGCGGGCGGCAAGATCGACAAGAACTTGCTGGCGCGAAGCGCCACCGCCCAGGCCCAGCAGCTCGAAGACCAAGCCGCGGCGCCCTGACGCCGCCTCAGAGGGTGTAGACGAAACCCTCTCAGCCGCTTGTATCTTGATTTCCGTACTTCTTCAGACTCAAGATAGTGCGAGGCTGTGGAGCTTGTGGGCGAAGGCGGGCGCGGTGGGCAACGCGCAGCGTTGT
>JAYUHT010000365.1:0-4399 GCA_043766725.1 Burkholderiales bacterium
GCGCCGCACGCCCCATCGACATGCCGCTCGATGTGCTGCTGGGCAAGCCGCCGCGCCTGCACCGCGACGTTGGCCGCGTGGCGCGCAGCGCGCCGCCGCTGAACCTGAACGATGTGGCGCTGAAGCAGGTGGCGTTGGATGTGATGCGCCACCCCAGCGTGGCCAGCAAGCGCTTTCTCATCACCATCGGCGACCGCACCGTGGGCGGATTGAGCCACCGCGACCCGATGGTCGGCCCGTGGCAGGTGCCGGTGGCCGATTGCGCCGTCACCTTGGCTGATTACTCGGGCGTTGCCGGTGAAGCCATGAGCATGGGCGAACGCACGCCGCTGGCGGCGTTGAATGCGCCGGCATCGGGCCGCATGGCGGTGGGCGAGGCCATCACCAACCTGCTGGCCGCGCCCATCACGCTGGAGCACGTGAAGCTCAGCTGCAACTGGATGGCCGCCTGCGGCGAGCCTGGCGAAGACGCGGCGCTGTTTGATGCGGTGTGCGCCGTGGGCCTGGAGCTGTGCCCGGCGCTGGGCGTGGGCGTGCCGGTGGGCAAGGATTCGTTGGCAATGCGCACGCGCTGGGCCGAAGGCGGTGTGCAGCGGCAAGTCATGGCGCCGGTGTCGCTCATCGTCACCGCCTTTGCCGCGCTTGAAGACGTGCGCGGCACGCTCACGCCGCAACTCTTGCCCGGTGAGAACGAACTCATCCTCGTCGACCTGGGCGCTGGCCGCATGCGCATGGGGGGCTCGATGCTGGCCCAGGTGTTGGGGCAATTTGGTGATGAAGTGCCCGACCTGGACGACGCGGTCGCGCTGAAGACACTGGTTAACGTTGTGAATGAGCTGCGCGCGGCGGGCCGCATCCTGGCCTATCACGACCGCAGCGACGGCGGGCTGTGGGCCGCGGCCTGCGAAATGGCCTTCGCCGGCAACCTGGGCCTGAGCCTGAACGTGGACATGCTGGTGACGCAAGGCGACGGCATTGCCGACAGCCGCGCCGAAGCGGGCGACGCCAAGAACTGGGCCGCTCAGGTGGGCGCGCGGCGCCATGAGCTGACGCTCCAGGCCTTGTTCAATGAAGAACTCGGCGTGCTGATTCAAGTGCGCCGCAGCGAGCGCGACGCGGTGCTGGCCACCCTGCGCCAGCACGGCCTGAGCCGCCACGCCCATGTGGTGGGCAAGTTGAACACCACGGGGCGCATGGAAGTCTGGCGCGACGCGAAATGCCAGCTTGAAGTGCCGCTCAGCGATCTGCGCCAGGCCTGGGATGAGGTGAGCTGGCGCATCGCACGCCTGCGCGACAACCCCGAATGCGCCGATGCCGAGCATGCTGGCGTGGGCGCTGCAGCGAACCCGGGCCTGCATGTGAAGCTAACGTTCGATGAGACTGAAGACGTGGCGGCGCCGTTCATCCACAGCGCCCGCCCCAAGGTGGCGATCCTGCGCGAGCAGGGCGTGAACAGCCAGGTCGAGATGA
Organism: Burkholderiales bacterium; assembly: GCA_043766725.1. GTDB lineage: Bacteria > Pseudomonadota > Gammaproteobacteria > Burkholderiales > Burkholderiaceae_C > Rubrivivax. The sequence continues at coordinate 1,471 of JAYUHT010000365.1, forward strand.
GCTACGCCATGGCCCAGGCCGGCTTCGACACCTTCGATGTGCACATGAGCGACCTGCAAGCCGGCCGCGCCCGGCTCGATCAGTACCAGGCCCTGGTGGCCTGTGGCGGCTTCAGCTATGGCGACACGCTGGGCGCCGGCCAGGGCTGGGCGCGCTCGATCCTGTTCAACCCGATGTTGGCCGATCAGTTCGCGGCGTTCTTCAACCGCCCCGACACGCTGGCGCTGGGCGTGTGCAACGGCTGCCAGATGTTTGCCGCGCTCGCCCCCATCATTCCTGGCGCGCAAGATTGGCCGCTGTTCGTGCGCAACCGCAGTGAACAGTTCGAAGGGCGCTTCAGCCTGGTCGAAGTGATGAGCAGCCCGTCAGCGTTTTTCAGCGGCATGGCCGGCAGCCGCTTGCCCATTGCCGTGGCGCATGGCGAAGGGCAGGTGGATTTTTCAACCCGCGGCAACGCGGCTCAAGTGCTGGGCGCAATGCGTTTCGTGGATCACCACGGCCAGCCCACCGAGGCCTACCCGCTCAACCCCAATGGCAGTGCCGAGGGCCTGACCGCGGTGACCACGGCCGACGGCCGTTTCACCGCGCTGATGCCGCACCCCGAGCGCGTGTTTCGCAACCTGCAGATGAGCTGGACGAACGGTACGCCCGGCCGGGTGAGCCCTTGGATGCGCATGTTCCGCAATGCGCGGGTGTGGATGACGTGAAGCGTTAATGTGATGTCGCTTGAACCAGCGCAGGCGCGCGCCTGGGTGCGTGCGCTGGCCGTGGCCTAGAATTTTCCGCATGCGCATGCAGTCAGGTGGTCGCCCAGTCTTCTGGGCACCGCCTCTGCCGAGTGGTGAGGATGCCCGTTCTCACACTCAGCTTGTTGCCGCGATGAATGCGCATCCGTTGCGACGTGGTTTTGCTACCTGAGGCGCACCCGATGCCACTCACCCGTGTCGTCACTTATTTGGTAGCCGCTGCCCTGGTCTTTGCAGCGGGCTTCTTCTTTGCAGCGCGCGATCGTGCGCCGAAGTCCGATGCGCGGGCCGATGCCAGCGCGGCGGGGTTGGGTGCCGCCTTGCCCGCAGCCACGGTGCCGGACGTGGCGGCGACGGCTGCTTTCGCCGTGGCCAGCCCGTTGGACACGCAAGGAGCCACGCGCAAGCCCGCCAGCGACGGCATGCAAGAAGTCGAAATCATGGACCTGAAGGGCTTCGGGCAACCGATGGTGGCAGCCATCGCGCGCATCCCCGCCGATTGGGTCACGCGCGGCGGCGTCACCTGGGATCGCAGTACCCAGTGCGCGGGCAACATGATGCGAATGGGCTGGGCGGCGTCATCTGCCGATGGGCTGCACGGCTTCGAGATTCGGCCCGGCTTCAACTGGCAAGTGCAAGGCACGGAAATCAAGTTGCACCCCTGCGCGCCAATGCCGGTTCAGTCGACCCGCGACTATCTTGTGATGGTGGTGCATCAGCGCCACGCAGACCGCGCGCGAATATTGCAATACCGCGAGCGACCTGACCTTGTGGCCGCACCTCAAAACCCGAGTCAAGGCGCCAACCAGGCGCGCCAGGAGGGCGGTCAAATGCTGATCGGCTACGAAATCAATGGGCAGGAATTCCGCGAATCTTTGATCACCACCGTGACCTTCACTCAGGTGCAAGGCAACGTCGTGGGTGGCACGCCTTTCGTCTTCGCACAGCACGCGCCCGATGGCAAGTTGGACATGGACTTGGGTGAGCGATTGCGCGAGTCCATCAAGCAAGGACGGCAATGGACACAGACCTATCAGAACGACATCCTTCAGGCCATTGATCGGATCTCTGCGGAGCAGTCCCGAGGCATCACGAAGTGGCACAACGATCAGATGACGGCAATCAGCTTGAAGGGCGCGAACGATCGATCGCAAATTCGCACGCAGACGCAGCGTGAAATCTCGGAGATCTACTCCAGCACCTGGAAGACCACGCAGGACACGAGCGACCGCATGCACCGTCGCAGCCTGGAAACCATCGGTGAATACAACACCTTCCGCGACCCCGCCACCAACGCGCCCGTGCGCGCCACGATCCACAACAACCACGTTTGGCGCGTGGGCTACGGGCGCTACGTGTCGACCAACGACCCCAACTTTGCGCCGGCCAACGGCGTACAACTGAATCGCATCCCATGACAGCCCACACTCGCACCGCCGCCGTGTCGATCATGTTGCTGGCCGTGGCCGGCATGCATACGTCTGTCGCGCTGGCCCAGAACGATTTCGGTGGCACCAAGCCCTTGCCGGCTAGCGCTGCGCGCCAGCCCACGCCGCCGCCCGACGGCGGCTCAAAGTACGGCAATGCGCCCGCGCCGACGCCCGACCGCAACGCGCCGCGTGCAGCGAGCGAAGAGGGGCGTGATTTCGGCGTCGCACCGCAGCGCGAACTGAAGCCGAGCAATCAGTTGCATGGCCCCACACCCACGCAGATACCTGGCGGCCAGGTCATCACCACCCAAGCGTTGGCGCAACTGGTGCAGAACAAGCAGTCCGGCGCGTTGCTGCTGCATGTGTATGGCCCCTCGCCCACCTTGCCTGACGCGAAGCTGGCAGGGCCTGCGTCGCTGGGCGGCAGCTTTGACGACACCACGCAGCAGGAATTCGGCCAATACCTGCAGCAGATCACCGGCGGTGACAAGTCACGCACCTTGGTGACGTACTGCGAAGGCGTGCAGTGCTGGATGTCTTACAACGCAGCCCTGCGTGCCATCAACATGGGCTACAAGAATGTGCGCTGGTATCGCGGCGGCATGGAAGCGTGGCGGCAGGCGGGTTTGCCGTTCCAGCAGAAATGACGCATGGCCATGGCTGGCCCTGAAGCACTGGACAGAAGCCGCTGAATGGCGGCCTAACCTGCATGTTTCACGGTAGTCAGGCTGTATGACAGTGTTGATGAATTTG
>JAYUHT010000366.1:0-4398 GCA_043766725.1 Burkholderiales bacterium
GGCCTGATGCATACACCACCAAGGAAGTGGTTGATGGCATGAACGCCAAGGCCGGCTATTTGTGGAACATGGGTGCGGTCGACTTCGCCGGCGGCACCGTGGTGCACATCAATGCCGCCGTGGCGGGCCTGGTGGGCGCCTTCATGATCGGCAAGCGCGTGGGCTATGGCAAGGAAGCTTTCGTGCCGCACAACCTGCCGCTCACCATGGTGGGTGCGGCGCTGCTGTGGGTCGGCTGGTTCGGCTTCAACGCCGGCTCGGCGCTGGAAGCCGGCAACTCGGCCGTGCTGGCCTTCATGAACACTTTCAGCGCCACCGCCGCCGCGGTGCTGGCCTGGTGTTTGGGTGAAGCGCTGATGCGTGGCCGGGCTTCGATGCTTGGTGCGGCGTCCGGTGCAGTGGCCGGTTTGGTGGCCATCACGCCGGCCGCCGGCAACGTGGGCCTGATGGGCGCCATGGTGATTGGCTTTGTGGCCGGCTTCGCCTGCCTGTGGGGCGTGAACGGCTTGAAGAGGCTGCTCGGTGCTGACGACTCGCTCGATGTGTTTGGCGTGCACGGCGTGGGCGGCATCGTCGGCGCGCTGCTCACCGGCGTGTTCCATGCCCAGTCGCTGGGCGGCCCCGGCATGGTGCCTGACTGGACCACGGCTGCGATGGTCACCAACCCCGACGGCATTGCCGCGCAGGTGTGGATTCAGCTCAAGGCCGTGCTGCTGACCATCGTCTGGTCGGGTGTGGTGGCGGCGATCTCATTCAAGATCGTTGATCTGACCGTGGGCTTGCGTGTGGCCGAGGAAGATGAGCGCGAGGGGCTGGACATCAGCTCGCACGGCGAAACGGCCTACAGCAAGTAGTTCGTTCCCAGTCTCCTCGTTGGCGTTCGATGGCCGGTGAGTTGGGCCTGCCTCCCGTCTGGGGGCAGGCCCTTTTTGATGGCCGCCCATAAAATCGCGCCCCTTGCGCGCCCCTTGCGCGCCCCTTGCAAAAAAAAGCGGGCACACCATGGTTCCCCACCTCGTCACCGCCCTCACCGGCCCCATCAACGAGCTTGAGCAGCGGGTGCTGGAGTCGATGCCCGCCATCGAGCGCTGGTTCCGGCTCGAATGGATGGAGCACACGCCGCCGTTCTACACGGCGGTGGACTTGCGCAATGCCGGCTTCAAGCTCGCACCCGTTGACACCGACCTGTTCCCCGGCGGCTTTCACAACCTCACGCCCGAGATGCTGCCGCTGGCGGTGCAGGCGGCGATGGCGGCGATTGAAAAGATTTGCCCCGAGGCGCGCAACCTGCTGCTCATTCCACAGCTTGGTGCGCGCAGCACATCGAGCCTGATGAACCTGCAACGCCTGGCGCAGATCTTTCACCAAGCCGGGCTGAACGTGCGGCTGGGCACGCTCGATGAAGGCGCCAAGTCGCCCACCAAGGTGGCCCTGCCCGACGGCAGCGAACTCATGCTGGAGCCGCTCAAGCGCAGCGCGCGCCGGCTGGGCTTGAAAGACTTCGACCCATGCACGATTCTGTTGAACAACGACCTCGCCGCCGGCACGCCCAAGGTGCTGCAAGGCCTGCACGAGCAGTACCTGCTGCCGCCCTTGCACGCCGGCTGGGGCTTGCGGCGCAAGAGCACGCACTTTCATTCGTACGAGGAAGTGGCCAAGAAGTTCGCCAAGCTGCTGGGCATGGATCCGTGGCTGATCAACCCGATGTATGCCCAGTGCGGGGCGGTGGACATGGCCCACAACGACGGCCTGGACTGCATCGAAACCCACGCCGATGCGCTGCTGCTGAAAATTCGGCGCAAGTACAAGGAATACGGCATCAAGGAAAAGCCGTTCGTGATGGTCAAGGCCGACAACGGCAGTTGCGGCAGCGGCATCATCACCGTGCGCGACGCGGCCGAGGTGAAGAAGATTGCGCAGCGCCAGGAGGCCAAGCTGAAAGACGGGCGCGCGTTAACGCAAGTGATCATTCAAGAAGGCGTGCCCACGTTCGAGCGCATACATGACGCCGTGGCCGAGCCGGTGGTGTACATGATCGACCGCTATGTCGTGGGCGGCTTCTATCGCGTGCATGCGCGCCAGGGCATCGATGAAGACTTGAGCGCCCCAGGCTCGCGCTATGTGCCGCTGGCCTTTGCCCAGGCAGCGCAATTGCCGCGCCCTGGTGAACGCCCCGGGGCCAGCGCCCCGAACCGCTTCTACATGTACGGCGTGGTCGCCCGCCTGGCCATGGTGGCAGCGTCTTATGAGCTGGAAGCCACCGACCCTGAGGCTGAGGTGAATCAGTGACGGTTGCCGCGATGCAGGGCTGGCGCAGCGTCAATGCCGCGCACAATGGCCGCCCTCGCCTGACAGGCCGCCACCGGCCACTCCCTTGAAGCAGACCCCACCGCCGCGCAGCGGCACGGCCCTGGCCGGCCTGACCCTGGCTGCGCTGGGCGTGGTTTATGGCGACATCGGCACCAGCCCGCTGTATGCGCTGAAGGAAGTCTTCCACGGCGGCCATGTGCCGGTCACGGCAGACAACATCCTGGGTGTGCTGTCGCTGCTGTTCTGGACGCTGACCATCGTCGTGTCCATCAAGTACGTGTTGCTCATCCTGCGCGCTGACAACAACGGCGAGGGTGGCCTGATCGCCATGCTGGCCCTGGCCACCACGGCGGTGAAGGGCAAGCCGGCGCTGCGCCGGGTGTTGATGACCGTGGGCCTGTTCGGCACCGCCATTTTCTTTGGCGACGCCGTCATCACCCCGGCCATGACGGTGCTGGGCGCGGTGGAGGGCATCGACGTCTACGCGCCGCAGTACCACGACTGGATCGTGCCGATCACGCTGGTCGTGTTGACCGGGCTGTTTGCCGTGCAGCGGCTGGGCACCGGCGGCATCGGCAAGGCCTTCGGGCCGGTGATGCTGGTCTGGTTTGCGGCACTGACGCTGCTGGGCTTGCCGCAGATTGCGGCCAACCCGCAGGTGCTGGTGGCACTCAACCCGATGTACGCGGTGGCGTTTTGCCTGCACTTCAAGTGGGTGGCCTTCGTCGCCCTGGGCGCGGTGGTGCTGGTGGTGACGGGCGGCGAAGCGCTCTACGCCGACCTCGGCCACTTCGGCAAGCGCCCGATTCGCATTGCCTGGTACGGCGTGGTGATGCCCGCGCTGGTGATCAACTACTTCGGCCAGGGCGCGCTGCTGTTGAAGAACCCGCAGGCGGTGAAGAACCCGTTCTTCCTGATTGCCCCGGCCTGGGCCGAGATACCGCTGTTCCTGCTGGCCACGCTGGCCGCGGTGGTGGCGTCGCAGGCATTGATCACGGCCGCGTTCTCGGTCACCAAGCAGGCGATTCAACTGGGCATCTTGCCGCGCATGCGGGTGCTGCACACCTCGGTGCGCGACATCGGGCAGATCTACGTGCCCTTCGTCAACTGGGGCCTGTATGTCTTTGTGGTGATGGCGGTGGTGTTCTTCGGCTCGTCGAGCAAGCTGGCCGGGGCCTACGGCGTGGCCGTCACCATCGACATGACCATCACCACGGTGATGACCCTCTTCGTCATCCACTATGGCTGGAAGTACCCGCTGGCGCTGTGCCTGGCGGCCACCGGCTTCTTCTTCATCATTGACGTCACCTTCCTGGCCTCGAACCTGCTCAAGCTGCTGGCCGGCGGCTGGTTCCCGCTGCTCATCGGCTTCGGCATGTTCACGCTCATGCTCACCTGGGTGCAGGGCCGCAAGCTGGTGGCCACGCGCTTGCGCGACGAGGCCATCGAACTGCCCGGCTTCCTCGAAGCGGTGTTTGTGAGCCCGCCTACGCGAGTGGACGGCACGGCCGTGTTCCTCACCGCGCAAGAAGGCCTTACGCCGAATGCGCTGATGCACAACCTGAAGCACAACAAGGTGCTGCATGCCTATAACTTGTTCGTCAATGTGAAACACCATGAAGTGCCGTGGGTCGGCTTTGACCGGCGCGTCAAGCTTGAACCGCTGGGCCATGACTGCTGGGCCGTGACGCTGAACTTCGGTTTCAAGAACGAGCCTGATGTGCCCGAGGCGCTGAGGCTGCTGGAAGGCCGCGGCGTGCCGCTCGATGAGATGGAAACGAGCTACTTCCTGAGCCGCGACATGGTCATTCCCACCTTTGGCGGCGGCATGGCAATGTGGCGCGAAAAGCTCTTCGCCAGCATGCACCGCAATGCCTCGGCGGCGGCCGACTTTCTGAACCTGCCGGCCAACCGAGTGGTGGAGCTGGGCTCGAAGGTGGAGATTTAGGTCTTTTTGGCTCGATACCGGGGGCGTGGCTCGTGGGCCGCCAATGGCGTGCCCACCCACTCCAAATGCGCAACCAGTTGGGTGGCTTGTGCATAGCCCAACAGGCCGCGGTCGAGTGTGGCCAGCTTGTGGCCATGGGT
>JAYUHT010000367.1:0-11558 GCA_043766725.1 Burkholderiales bacterium
CGCTGAGGCGACCCTGATCAAGCCCCCGCGAGGGTCTTGATCAGGGTCGCCCTAAACCCGGTGCTGTTCCAGCAGCTGGCTGGCGCCTTCGTGCTGCGCCAGGGCGGCGCACAACCACGGCAGCGCGTCGTGCAGCCGCTCGTACAGGGTGTGCGGCGGGTTGAACACGAACACGCCGCTACCCATCAGGCCAAAGCCCTGCGCGTCGACCTTTTGCACTGACAGCGACGCATGCAGCCAGCCCTTGGGGGCGATGGCTTTCAGGCGCTGCGCCAGCCGCGCCGACTGCGGCTTGTGCACCTTGGGGTACCAGACCATGAACGTGCCCTGGGCAAAGCGCTGCAGGCCTTCACTCACCGCTTCAACCACCGCGCCGTAGTCACCCAAGCCTTCATAGGCCGGGTCGATCAACACCAGCCCGCGCCGGCTCGGCGGCGGCAACTGGCCCTTCAGCCCGGCAAAGCCGTCGGCCTGGAAGACCTGGGTGTTGCGGGCGTGGCCGAATTCGGTGTGCAGCAAGCGGTGGTCGGTGGGGTGGAGTTCGAACAGGCGCAGGTCGTCTTGCGCTCGCATCAGGTGGCGCGCCAGGGCCGGCGAGCCCGGGTAGTGGCGCAACACGCCATCGGGGTTGAAGCTGCGCACGGCGGCCAGGTAGGCGGCCACCGCGGGCGGCGCATCGGCGCTTTGCCAGATCGCGCGCACGCCCTGGCGGTGTTCGCCCTTCTTGCGCGCGGCGACGCTGTTGAGCGAATAGCTGCCGGCGCCGGCGTGACTGTCGACCACGCGGTACGGCGTTTCCTTCGCATTCAGGTGCTCCAGGATCTGGATCAGCGCGGTGTGCTTTAGCACATCAGCGTGGTTGCCGGCATGGAAGGCGTGACGGTAGGCGAGCATGGTGAGCGCGAGTCTCGCATGGGGCCGGGCCACCCTGCTGGCACTCTGCTGCGGGCGTGCCCCAGGGTTCAGCCCTAGGCCTCGCCGTGAAGTGCTACGCAGTGTTTCGGGTATCCACGCATTCGCTGAAGGCGCCGTGACCGCAATCGTTACCAATGCGCCCGTTCACGGCCCGCGGCAACCGCGGGCCTGGCCCACCAAGAGGGAACCCGATGGCGACTGACTTCGCATTGCAATCGCAGACCGGCACGATCACTCACGTGCGGCAACGGCGCTGGATTCGCCGCGACCCGCCCGTGCTGCCCTTCGTTTGGCACGGCCTGCTGCCCGCGCTGGGCCTGCTGGCCCTGCTGCTGTATGCCGCGATGCCTTTCGCGCGCCAGCAAATCGAGGCCCGTGTCAGCCGTGAAACCCGCAACCTGCTCGATGCGCAGGGCTATCAATGGGTGAACCTGGCCGTGTCGGGCCAGCAGGTGCGCCTGAGCGGCGCGCCGGCCAGCGCTGCCGCGGGTGAGGCGGCGTTGCTGCTGGCCCGCCAGGCGAAGTGCGGCACCTGGGCCGGGCCCAGAACCTGCGCCGTCGAGGTGGTGGCTGACTTCGCCAGCCCGCCGCTCGCCGCGGCGGGCGCCCCCACCCTTGCCCCCGCCGCCACCCCCGCCGCTGCGGCCAAGGCTTGCGAGGCCGGCTTGCTGGCCGTGGTGGCGCGCTCCAAGATCGAATTCGCCAGCGCCAGCGCCCGCATCGAGGCGGCCAGCGATGGCGTGCTCGACGCCCTGGCCGAGGTGGCGCGCGGCTGCCCGGGCGTGGTCATCCGCATCGAAGGCCACACCGACTCGGTGGGGGTGGCCGAGCGCAATTTGCTGCTCAGCCGCGCACGCGCCGAGACCGTGCGCGCCGCGCTGATCGTGCGCGGCGTGGCCAACGAGCGGCTGCGCGCCGACGGCCTGGGCCAGGCGCTGCCGCGCGGCGACAACGCCACGGCGCCCGGCCGGGCCGAGAACCGGCGCATCGAATTCAAGGCCGTCGCAGGCGGTTGACCCGCGGCATCTGAACTGCCCAACCAAGGAGTGTGGCGAAATGGCTTTCCTGCTTGTGAAGATCCTCGTGCTGTTGCTGCTGGCCGCCTTGTTGGGGGGCTGGCTGGCGCGCTGGTGGCTGCGCCGCCACTACGAAGACGTGACCACCGACTACTTGCGCATGGAGACCGAAGCCACGGTGTGGCGGCGCACGCTGGAAGACAAGATCGCGCAACGCATTTCAGGCGACCTGGGCGCGGTGAATGAACACATCGACGCGGTGCGCGAAAGCGTGCGCGCCATCGACATCCCGCCACCCTTGACCACTGACCTGGGCCCGGTGCTGGGCGCCATTGCCGCGATCCGCATTCCCGGCCCACCGCCGCCGCCCGACCTGGCGCCGCTGATCTCACCACTGATGACGCGGCTGGAACAACTCGGCCAGGCCGTGGCCGGCATTCGCCTGCCCAGCCTGCCGCCGCCCATTGACCTGGCGCCGGTGCAGCGCCAGTTGGCCGAGCTGGGTGACGCCGTGCGCAGCATCGTGATCCCTGTGCCCAAGCCGCTGGATCTGGCCGACACGCACCAGCGCCTGGCCATGGTGAGCCAGGCGGTGGCCGCCATCCGCCCGGCTACGCCGGTGGATCTGTCGGCCGTGCATGGCCGGCTGGAACAGGTTGAGCGGGCCGTCAAGTCGATCACCATTGCGCCGCCCAAGGAAGTCGACTTCGGGCCGCTGCAAGCGCGGCTGACGCACCTGGAGCAGGCCATCAAGGGCATCCACATTCCGGTGGCCAGGGAACTCGACCTGAGCCCGCTGCACGCCCGCCTGGGGCTGGTGGAACAGGCGCTCAAGGGCATCGTCATGCCGACACCGCGCGAGCCCAAAGAGGTCGATCTGGCGCCGCTGCAACGGCGCCTGGATGAGCTGCAAGCCATGGTCAAGGCGGTGGCCGCCCAGCCTGCGCCGCAGCCGCTGAACCTGGCGCCCACGCATGAACGGCTGGCTGCACTGGGAGCGGCCATCCAGGGCATCCGCATTCCGGCGCCGGCGCCGGCGCTCGACCTGGGGCCCATGCAGGCGCGACTGGCCGAGCTGGAACGGGCCTGGAAGGGGCTGGTCATACCGGCGCCCAAGGAGGTTGATCTGAGCGCCGTGCAGTCCCGCCTGGGGGCCATGGAAGAGGCGCTGCGCGCGATTCGCATCCCCGCCCTGCCGGCCCTGCCTGCGCCGGCCAACCTGGCGCCCACCGAAGCGCGGCTGGCAGCGCTGGAGCAGGCGGTGCGCGGCATCGTCATCCCGGCGCCGCAGCGGGTTGACCTGGGCGCGCTGATGCAGCGGCTGGATGCCATCGACGCCCGCCTGCAGCGCGCCGCCGCGCTGCCGCCAGCACCGCCACCGCCAGCACCGCCACCTGTACCCAGCGCGGTACGCAGCGGCAGCCGCAACCTGTTGCACAGCGCCGCCTTTGGCCAGCCGGACGACCTCAAGCTCATCAAGGGCGTGGCCGAGGTGCTGGAGAAAATGCTGCACGGCATTGGCGTGTACTACTTCTGGCAAATCGCCGAATGGTCGCCCGGCGACGTGGCGCATGCCGACGCACGGCTCACCGCCTTTCACGGCCGCATCGAGCGCGACGATTGGGTCACCCAGTCAACCGGGTTCGCCAGCGCCGCCAATGCCGCGCGCAAACCCATCAGCCTCTGAGCACCCCCCGGCCGGTTGATGCCAGCCGGCGCGCGAACGCAGCGGGCCATCTGCCGGCGTGCCCCAAGCCCGCGCAGGTGGACTTGACCCCTGTGAGCGCTTATGCGCCCGGCAAGCAAAACAGCTTCGCCCGCAACGTGCGCTATTGCCGCGCCACCCCCGGCCCGGGGTGGGTTACCAGGCGGGTACATTGGGCCGACAATCAGCCCCCTGCCCCGGCAAGAAGCAGCATGCGGGCGCGGGTGGAACCCCGGGTCACCGTGAGCAGGATTGAGCGCCGCCAGCGGCGCCATTGGGCGACCGCCGCAAGCCGGCGCTGGCCCAATGGCCAAACCCTGTTTTCAACCTCTTGGAGTCTTTGAATGAACGCTCGGCCCCGGCTCGAAGCGACGCTGAATGCGCCGCCCCATGTTCAACATCAGGCGTTGCTCGACTGGGTGGCCAGCGTGGCCGCACTCACCGAACCCGACCGTGTCTATTGGTGCGACGGCTCGAAGGAAGAGTACGACCGGCTGTGCGATGAGCTGGTCAGCGCCGGCACCTTTCGCCGGCTGAACCCGGCCAAGCGGCCCGACAGCTTCCTCGCCTGCAGCGACCCCAACGACGTGGCCCGGGTCGAAGACCGCACCTTCATCTGTTCGCAGCGCGAAGAAGACGCCGGCCCCACCAACCACTGGCGCGCGCCGGCCGAGATGCGCGCCACGCTGCAAACCGGGCCCGACGCGCTGTTCAAGGGCAGCATGCGCGGGCGCACCATGTACGTGGTGCCGTTCAGCATGGGCCCGCTGGGCTCGCACATCTCGCACATCGGCGTGGAACTGTCCGACAGCCCCTACGTGGCCGTGAACATGCGCCTCATGACGCGCATGGGCCGCCCGGCGCTTGAGGTGCTCGGCCGTGACGGCCATTTCGTGCCCTGCGTGCACACCGTGGGCGCGCCGCTGCAAGCTGGCCAGCAAAGCGTGGCCTGGCCGTGCAACAAGACCAAGTACATCGTTCACTATCCCGAGACGCAAGAGATCTGGAGCTACGGCTCGGGCTACGGCGGCAACGCGCTGCTGGGCAAGAAGTGCTTCGCGCTGCGCATCGCCAGCACCATGGGGCGCGACCAGGGCTGGCTGGCCGAGCACATGCTGATCTTGGGTGTCACCTCGCCGGCGGGCAAGAAGTACCACGTCGCCGCGGCCTTCCCAAGTGCTTGCGGCAAAACCAACTTTGCGATGCTGGTGCCGCCTGCGGCCTTTGCGGGCTGGAAGGTCACCACCATCGGCGACGACATCGCCTGGATCAAGCCGCATGCCGATGGCCGGCTGTACGCCATCAACCCCGAGGCCGGCTACTTCGGCGTGGCCCCGGGCACGAACGACAAGACCAACCCGAACTGCATGGCGTCGCTCAAGCGCGATGTGATCTTCACCAACGTGGCGCTCACCGATGACGGTGATGTCTGGTGGGAAGGCATGACCGCGGTGCCGCCCGCGCACCTGATCGACTGGCAGGGCCGCGACTGGACACCGCAGATCGCCAAGGACAACGCGGTCGACGGCAAACCGCGCGCCGCCGCGCACCCGAATTCGCGCTTCACCGTGGCCGCCACCAACAACCCGGCGCTCGATAACGATTGGGATAACCCGGCCGGCGTGCCGATCGATGCCTTCATGTTCGGTGGCCGCCGTTCCACCACCGTGCCCTTGGTCACCGAGGCGCGCAACTGGGTCGAAGGCGTGTACATGGCCGCCACCATGGGCAGCGAAACCACGGCGGCGCAGGCCGGTGCCCAAGGCATCGTGCGCCGCGACCCCTTCGCCATGCTGCCCTTCACGGGCTATCACATGAGCGACTACTTTGCCCACTGGCTAAAGGTCGGTGCGGCCCTGCAAGCCCAGGGCGGCAAGCCGCCGCGCATTTACTGCGTGAACTGGTTCCGCAAGGGTGCTGACGGCAAATTCGTCTGGCCCGGCTACGGTGAAAACATGCGCGTGTTGAAGTGGATGTTGGATCGCGTAGAGGGCCGCGCTGAAGGCACCGAGCACCTGTTCGGCATCAGCCCGCGGCAAGAAGACCTGGAATGGGGTGGCCTGCCGTTCACGGCCACGCAGTTCGCCATGGTCAGCGAAGTCGACCGCACCGCCTGGACGCAAGAGCTCAAGTTGCACGACGAGTTGTTCACCCAGCTCGCGCACCATTTGCCGGTTGAACTGACCCAGGTGCGGCAACGCATTGCCGAGCGGCTCAAGGCCTGAGCGACCGGCCGGCGCCGCGACAATGCGACGATGGACATCACCGCCGCGCCCCAGCCCAACCGCGAAAACAGGCCCGCCAGTCTGCTCGACGCGTTTGAGCGCCAGGCCGGCTGGTGTGAGCGGCTGCAAGCGCCGTTCATGGCCTTGCTCATGCGGCGCGCGAAGGCGCACCTGGCCGCTCAGTCCACTGCCACCAGCCTGATGCTGGAGCCAGCCGGCGACCCCGTGGCCGGCCTGTTTGCGCTGCGCCTGGCCGGTGCACTGCACGACCTGGCTTTGCAAGGCCTGGCACCGTGGGCAGCGGTGTGGCAAGACCCCTTGGCTGCAGACGCTACCGCGCTCGACGCCGCCCTGGCCGCCGCCTTCACCCAGCAGCCTGAGCAGTTGCGCCGGTTTCTGGCCAGTGCGCCGCAAACCAATGAAGTGCAGCGCAGCACCGTGCTCTTGCCCGGCCTGCTGCATGTGGCCCAGGCCACCGGCCTGCCCGTGCATTTGATCGAGCTGGGCGCCAGCGCCGGCCTGAACCTGTGGTGTGACCGTTGGCGCCACGAGTTCGGCAGCTGGGCCTGGGGCGACCCGGCCAGCCCGCTGACGCTGCACTCCGAATGGCGCGGCCCGTTGCCCGTGGCGCGCCAGGCTGGGTTGACGCTGGCCGGGCGCAGCGGCTGCGACCTGAACCCGATCGACATCGACCTGCCCGCCCAGTGCCGCCTGTTGCAGGCCTACATCTGGCCCGATCAACCCGCGCGGCTGGTGCGCCTGCGCACGGCGCTGGCCGCCGCCGCAGCCTGGAATGCGGCAACGGGCCTGCGCATTGAGCAGGCTGACGCGGCGCTGTACGCCCCGCGCGAACTCGCCACCCCGCGCCCGGGCCTGGTCACGGTGGTCTTTCACTCGGTGTTTTGGCAATACCTGCCCGCCTCAACGCGCACAGCCTTGCGCGGCCACATTCAAGCCGCCCTGGCCCGCGCCACGCCCGCCGCGCCGCTGGCTTGGTTGCGCTATGAACACCCGGGCGCCGATGCACCGGCCGAACTGCGCTGCCACCTGGCACCGGGCGGCGAAGACGTGTTGCTGGCCCAGGTTCATTCCCACGGCAGCTGGGTTGATTGGCAGGCAGCATGAAGCTGCAACTGCTGTCCGACCTGCACCTCGAAACCGAAGCCTTCACGCCGCAGCCCGCACCGGGGGCGGAGCTGCTGGTGCTGGCCGGCGACATCGATGCCACCTGGGCCGGGCTGAGCCACTTTGCGGGCTGGCCCGTGCCGGTGATCTTTGTTGCCGGCAACCACGAGTTCGACGGCCGTGACTTTGATGAAGCCAGCGCCGCCTTGCGTGCCCGTTGCCAGGCCCTGGGCCTGACCATGCTGGAACGCGAAAGCCTGGTGCTGCGCGCGGCCAGTGGCGAATTGATCCGCTTTCTGGGCACCGCGCGCTGGAGCGACTTCGACGCCTTTGGCGCCGAGCGCCGCCCCCAGGCGCAGCGCGCTGCCGGCTACTTCGTGCGCATCATGCAAGCCAGCCGCCACGGCCAACCCTTTGATGCGCAAGCCGTGCGCGACGAAGCCCTGCTGTGCCGCGCCTGGCTCGCCCAGGCCCTGGCCGAAGCGCCGCGCGGGCGCTGGCAGCGCACGGTGGCCATCACCCACTTCGCGCCGAGCCTGCGCAGCGCCGACCCGCGTTTTGGCGCCCAGCCCGGCACGGCCAGCTTTTGCAACAACGACGACGCCCTGCTGCCCTATGCCACGCTGTGGCTGCACGGCCACCTGCACTGCCGCCACGACTACACGGTGGCGCATGGCGGTGGCGCCACCCGCGTGGTCTGCGCCGCGCGCGGCCTGGCCAGCAAGGGCGAGGCGCACGGGCACGACCCCTTGCTGCTGATCGACGCTTGATCAAAGACAATCCGGCCCCGGCCGGCCCTGCCACACTGCATGGCCCAACGCCCAACCCTGCTGGAGATCAAAGCATGAAAATCCTGGTGGCTGCAGACGGCAGCGAGTACACGAAGCGCATGCTGGCCTACCTGGCCGCGCACGACGAATGGCTCGGTGGCGCGCACGACTACACCGTGGTGCACAGCGTTTCTGCCGTGCCACCGCGTGCCGCGAACGTGCTCGATACGGAAACGGTGATGTCGTACTACGCAGACGAAGCCGAGAAGGTCTTCAAGCCGATCCGCAGCTTTTTCAGCAAGCAGGGCATCGAGGCCAGCTATGTCAGCAAGGTCGGCCCCGCTGGCCCCACGCTCTGCGCCCTGGCCGACGAAGGCAAGTTCAACCTGGTGATGATGGGCTCGCACGGCCATGGCAGCCTGAGCAACCTGGTCATGGGGTCGGTGGCCACCGAGGTACTGGCAGGTTGCAGCGTGCCGGTGCTGCTGGTGCGCTGAGGGTGCGCTGAAGGTCAGCGCGAGCGCGGCGCGCCCAGGCGGCGCAACCAGGCTTCGGGGTCGTCGGGGTTGCCGGGGTCGGCTTCGCCAGCACTCAAGGCTTCGGCATTCAGGCGCATTTCCAGGCCGAAGGCCGTGCCCATGTCAGCGGGGTCGGGCTCGCTGGCTGGCGTTGACCCGCCGCCAAAACCAAAGAACCTTGCTGCGCTTGAAAAGTTTGCCATCACCCGCCCCGTGCATGCCGGGCAGCCCCATCGCGCCCTGCATTCAAGTGTCGGCTGCGGCGCACCAAAGCTGTGGCCCGAAAAGCCAGTGCGCCGCGGTGCAGTTCACGCGCGGCGTGCACACAGTGATGGAGGAGCCGGAACCAAAACGCGACTAGCATCGCGGCCCGGCGTTAACCGCCCAGTACTCCACCCTTTCAAGCCATGCGGCAAGCCACGCTGAACGTGATGACCTGGGGCACCGTGAGTGCGGCCGTAGGCTGCGCGTTGTGGCTGGCTGCGGCTGACGACATGACGCCGCAGCTGCTCCAGGTGCAACCCGCGCTGCCCGACTTCGAGCTTCCTTCGCTGCCCACCGCTGCTGGCCCCGTGCGCGCCAGCTCGGCGCCCGCTGCCAGCGTGTCAGACCCGCGTTGACGGCACATCAGGCAACCCTGCCTCGCACAGCGGCGCGGCCGCATTGCGCCATCGACTTCGGCACCTCGAACTCTGCCGTGGCGCTGAGTGCCGGCCCGGGCGCCGTGCGGCTGGTCGAGCTGGAGGCCGGCCTGGCCACCATGCCCACCGCGGTGTTCTATGCCAACGACCCCGCCGCGCCGTTTGACGACGCGCTGCGCAGCTATGGCCGCGCCGCCATCGCGGCCTACATCGAGGGCTTGGACGGGCGTTTGATGCGTTCCATGAAAAGTATCCTGGGCTCTAATCTGGTTGAGCATTCCACGGAAGTGGGCACTGGCATTACGGTGCGCTACCGGGATGTGATCGCCGGCTACCTGCGCCGCCTCAAGCGCCTGGCCGAGGCGCAGCAGGGTGGGCATGAAGCAGACCCGCCAGTAGTGCAGATCAACCAGGTCGTGTTGGGCCGCCCCGTCTTCTTTGTGGATGGCGAGCCGCAACGTGACGCCGCTGCGCAGGCCGCGCTGGAGGCCGCGGCACGCCAGGCCGGTTTCACCGACGTGCAGTTCCAGTACGAGCCCATTGCCGCGGCGCTGGATCATGAGTCCACCCTGAGCACCGAGCAGTTGGTGCTGGTGGCCGACATCGGTGGCGGCACGTCTGACTTCTCGCTGGTGCGCTTGGGCCCGCAACGGCGCCGGCGGCCAGACCGGCGCAGCGACATCCTGGCCAACCACGGCGTGCACATCGCCGGCACCGACTTCGACCGCCGCCTCGAGCTGGCCGCCGTGATGCCCCTGCTGGGCCTGGGCAGCCGCACGCCGGCGCGCCGGGGCGAGCAGGCACGCGAGGTGCCCAGCGGTTTTTACTTCGACCTGGCCACCTGGCACCTGATCAACACCCTGTACTCACCCGCGCGCCAGGCCGAACTGCGGGCGCTGCGCAGCTTTTACGCCGAGCCGCACTATCACCGCCGCCTGGCCAGCGCGGTGCGCCAGCGCCTGGGCCACGCTCTGGCCGCGGCGGCCGAGGGCGCCAAGATCGAGCTGGCCGGTGCGGGCCGATCGCAAATCGACCTGGGCGCCATCGAACCCGGCCTGGGGGTGGAGGTGAGCGAGGCGCAGGCCACCGCCAGCATCGAAGCCGACCTCGACCGCATCGTTCGTGCCGCCGGCGACACCCTGGCCCTGGCCGGCGCCCGGCCCGAACAGGTGGACGTGCTGTACTGCACCGGCGGCTCCACCGGCCTGAGCCCGCTGGTGCAGCGCATGGCGGCGGGGCTGCCACGCGCGCAGGTGCAGCGCGGCGACCGTTTTGCCAGTGTCGCGCGCGGCCTGGGCCTGCACGCGCAAACGATTTACGGCACGTAGCGGTGGCCTTTGGCCTTGAAGCGCTCGATGGCTTTTTGCAGGTCGGCATGCTCCTCGCAAGCCGCGCTGCACGCGCGCGCCAGGCTGGCCAGGCGCGCCTCGGCCACGGCCAGTTCGCCCTTCATCAACGCCAGCTCGCCGGCGTATTCAAGCGCGCCGCGGTGCAGCGGCTGCAAGCGCAGCGCTTCGTCATAGTGGGCCTGGGCGCCGGCCAGATCGGGCTGCGCCTGCTTGCGCAGCGCGTAGCCCATCAGGTTGTTCCAGTCGGCGTCGCCCTTGGCGTTCACGCGCTTGAGTTCGCGCAGCGCGCCGGCCCACTCACTGCGCCCGATCAATGAGCGCGCGGATGCCAGCG
Organism: Burkholderiales bacterium; assembly: GCA_043766725.1. Taxonomy (GTDB): domain Bacteria; phylum Pseudomonadota; class Gammaproteobacteria; order Burkholderiales; family Burkholderiaceae_C; genus Rubrivivax. Next base: position 10,599 of record JAYUHT010000367.1, read on the forward strand.
GCTCGGCCCGTGCCGGCGCCGCTGCCGGCGCCGTGCTGCCCGTATCAGCCGCTCGGGCCGTCTGGCCTGCCGCCGTCAACGCAGCGGCTAAAAGAAGGGTTTGCATCACACGCATGTTGGCCTCCACAAGTTTAGGAAGATCGCGCCTTGCGCGCACGGCGCGCCCCGCCCGCAGCGCGCGCCGCACGCGGCGTGATGCGGGGCAACGAGACATCGGCCATCAACAGCACACAGCGCACCAGGTCGTCCACCGCCTCGGTCATGTCGGCGGGTGGCTCCAGGTGCTCCATCACATCGAGCAACTGGTCGGCGTCTTCCAGGTCGTCGCGGTCGATGTGCAGGTACAGCGTGGCCAGCGGCTCCACCAGTTCGGGTGAATCGAGTTGCATCAGTTGCGGGAAGAACGCCATTGCCGTGGCGAAGCCGGCCACCCAGGGCAGCACGCTCTCGCTCGGCGAGGCCTCATCTTCCAGCTCGTAGACCCAGGGGTCGAACCACTGGCGCTGGGCGATGGCGTTGCGCAATTCAGCGTGGCGGCGCAGCACCAGGGCGTGCAGGCCTTCGAGATCAACGCGGGTGGGCGCCTGGTTGCCATCCACATCGGCCACATGGCGCAGCCAGTCTGGCGTCGGCACGGTGCGCGGTTGCAGCAGCACGCCGCACAAAAAACCATCCAGGGAACTCAAATCCAGTGGCTGCAGCGGCGCGGGCAGGGCATCCAGCCGGGCCTGCAAGTCCTGCATCTCAACGTCTGACAAAGCGTCACGGCGCGGGTGGGCTGGGGTGCTCATCGGTGTGATCATGGGCTGATTGTCGCGCCGCGCCGCCTACCATCGGCGGCTCCATCGCTACGGGCCAAAGACATGCAACGCAACCTGCTCATCACCGGCGCCAGCCGCGGCATCGGCGCGGCCGTGGCGCTGCGTGCGGCCCAGGCCGGCTGGAACGTGGTCGTCAATT
>JAYUHT010000368.1:0-4386 GCA_043766725.1 Burkholderiales bacterium
CGCGCCATGAGCATCCGCACCGGCATCTTCGGCGCCGAGCCCTGGACCGAAGCCATGCGCCGTGAAATCGAAGCCAAGGCAGACATCAAGGCGGTGGACATCTACGGCCTGAGCGAAGTGATGGGCCCGGGTGTGGCCAGCGAATGCGTTGAAACGCAAGACGGCCCGGTGATCTGGGAAGACCATTTCTTCCCCGAGATCATCAACCCCGAAACCGGCGCCGTGCTGCCCGATGGCAGCGAGGGCGAACTCGTGTTCACGTCGCTGAGCAAAGAGGCCATGCCCATCATTCGCTACCGCACGCGCGACCTGACGCGGCTGCTGCCGCCCACTGCGCGCTCGCTCAGGCGCATGGGCAAGATCGTGGGGCGCAGTGATGACATGCTCATCATCCGCGGCGTGAACGTGTTCCCTACGCAGATCGAAGAACTCGTCTTGCAGCAAGAGCAGCTCGGTGGTCAGTATCAAATCATCGTCACGCGCGCCGGCCATTTAGACAATGTGCAGGTGCGCTGCGAACTGGCTCAGGCGCACTTGAATGCCGATCGGGTTGCGCTGGCGCAAGCCTTGCAACACCGCATCAAGACCATGATCGGCATCAGCACCAGCGTCAGCGTTGAAAACCCCGAAGCCATCGAGCGCACGCTCACCGGCAAGGCGCGCCGCGCCATCGACAAACGTGCGAAGTAAGGAGGCGAAAGATGTACACCCAAGCCATGGACACGGCCGGCAAGGAAGATCTTGCCCCCGGCAAAACATTGCGTTCAACGCAAGAAGTGCAGTTGCAGGAACGTTTCGATGCGCGCATCGACGCGGGCGACTTCATCGAAGCCAAGGACTGGATGCCCGAGAACTACCGCAAGACCTTGACGCGCCAGATCAGCCAGCACGCGCATTCAGAAATCGTGGGCATGCTGCCCGAAGGCCACTGGATCAGCCGCGCGCCCACGCTCAAGCGCAAGGCCATTTTGCTGGCCAAGGTGCAAGACGAAGGCGGCCACGGCCTGTACCTGTACGCCGCGGCAGAAACGTTAGGCACCAGCCGCGACCAGATGATCGACGCCCTGCACACCGGCCGCGCCAAGTACAGCAGCATCTTCAACTACCCCACGCTGAGCTGGGCCGATGTGGGCACCATCGGCTGGCTGGTGGATGGTGCGGCGATCATGAATCAGGTGCCCATTTGCCGCTGCTCCTTCGCGCCGTATGCGCGCGCCATGATCCGCATTTGCCGTGAAGAAAGTTTCCACCAGCGCCAGGGCTTTGATGCACTGCTGGTGATGATGAAGCAAGGCACCGCTGCGCAGCGCGCCATGGTGCAAGACGCGGTGAACCGCTGGTGGTGGCCTTCGGTGATGATGTTCGGCCCGCCTGACGATCAATCGCCCAACAGCGCGCAAAGCATGCGCTGGGGCATCAAGCGGGTGAGCAACGACGAGCTGCGCGCCCGCTTCATCGACGCCGCGATCGACCAGGCCAAGGTGCTGGGCGTGACCCTGCCCGACCCCGACTTGAAATGGAACGAAGCGCGGCAACACCATGACCATGGCGTGATCGACTGGGCCGAGTTCTGGGCCGTGGTGGGTGGCGACGGGCCGTGCAACACCGAGCGCCTGGCCGAGCGCGTGCAGGCCTGGGACGACGGCGCCTGGGTGCGCGAAGCCGCGCTGGCGCACGCGGCCAAACATGCGCCCCTGGCCCAGGCCGCTTAAGGAGATTCAAGATGGCTGATCCTAACGTTTCAAATGAGTGGCCGCTGTGGGAAGTATTCGTTCGCACCCGCGCCGGGCTGGACCACAAACATTGCGGCAGCCTGCATGCCAGCGACGCCGCCATGGCCATCCAGATGGGGCGAGACGTCTACACCCGCCGGCAAGAAGGCTCGAGCGTGTGGGTGGTGCGCTCAGATCAGATCACCGCCAGCGACCCCGCTGACAAAGACATGTACTTCGACCCGATGGAAGACAAGGTGTACCGCCACCCCACCTTCTACAAGTTGCCCGACTCTGTCGACCATATGTAAGAGCCTGTGAACGAATCCGACACACCCGCTCGTGCGCCCCAGGCGGCGCTGCTCGTCGCTACAAATGCTCGCCATAGCCCGAACTATGGCTGTGCTTTGCGCCTAGATCGCCACCGTCTGGGGCACCCGCTCGGGCGCGCCGGATTCATTCACAGGCTCTGAGCCATGCAAGCCTCGATCAACGTTTCAAGTGACTCGGCCGTTCAGGCGCTGCTGCGCCTGGGCGACACCTGCCTGATCCTGGGCCAGCGCCTGGGTGAATGGACGGGTCATGCGCCAGTGCTCGAAGAAGACATCGCCCTGGCCAATATGGCGCTCGACCTGATTGGCCAGGCGCGTGCGCTGCTCACCCTGGCCGGCCAGCGCGAAGGCGCGGGGCATGATGAAGACCAGCTTGCGTTCCTGCGCGACGAGCGCGACTACCGCAACCTCACCATGGCCGAGCTGCCGCGTGGCGACTTTGCCTTCACCGTGCTGCGCAACCTGTTCCTGGCCAGTTACCTCAAACTGTTGTGGGAAGGGTTGGCCTCATCGACTGACACCGAACTCGCCGCCATCGCCGGCAAGGCCGTGAAGGAAGCGCGCTACCACCAGCAGCACGCCGCCGATTGGGCCGTGCGCCTGGGTGACGGCACGGCCGAATCGAAGCGCCGCTGCGAAGCGGCCTTGAAGGCGCTGTGGCCCTACACCGCAGAAATGTTCGAGGCTGACGTGGTGGATGAAGCCGCCGCCGCGGCCGGCCTCGTGCCCTTGTGCTCAACCTTGCACGCACCGTGGTTGGCGCAGATCAACCCGGTGCTGGCCGAGGCCGGCTTGGGCGCGCCCAAAGCCAGCGCCTTTCGCTCCACCGCCAAGCGCGGCGTGCACAGCGAACACATGGGCCTGCTGCTGGCCGAAATGCAAACCCTGCAACGCAGCTACCCCGGGGGCGTGTGGTGAAGCCCAGCCGCGTTGACCGCGCGTGGCGCGCCTTGAACCGCGTGCTCGACCCCGAGGTGCCGGCGCTTTCAGTGTGCGACCTTGGCATCGTGCGTGATGTCGTGGAGCACGGTGACGCGATTGAAGTCGTGCTCACCCCCACCTATTCGGGCTGCCCGGCCACCGAGGTGATCGAGCAAGACGTGCGCGCAGCCATCAAGGCCGCTGGCCTGGGCGAGGCGCGCATCACCCTGCAACGCGCGCCGGCCTGGACGACCGACTGGATCAGCGCCGAAGGCCGCGCCAAGCTGCTGGCCTATGGCATCGCCCCGCCAGGGCCGGTGGCTGCCGCGCAGGGCGCGCCGATTCGCCTGCATGGGCGGCGGGCCGACGCCGTGGCTTGCCCGCGCTGCCACAGCACCAACACAGAAAAGCTGGCTGCTTTTGGCGCCACGGCGTGCAAGGCGCTTTGGCGCTGCGTGGCGTGCAAAGAGCCCTTTGAAGAGTTCAAGGCCATATGAGCCAGACCCCGTTATTCCATTCGTTAACCGTGCGTCGCATCGAGCCCGACACGGCCGAGGCGGTGATCGTCACCTTTGAAGTGCCGCGAGACCTGCGCGACGTGTTCGGCTTCACCCAGGGCCAGTACCTCACCCTGCGCCACACGATTGAAGGCGCTGACTTGCGGCGCTCGTATTCGATCTGCGCCGGCGTTGATGACGGCGAATTGCGCGTGGGCGTGCGCAAGGTCAAGGACGGCGTGTTCTCGAACTGGATCAACGCCCACCTGCAACCCGGTGCGGCCTTGCAGGTGATGGCGCCGCAGGGCCGCTTCTTCGTGCCGATCGAGCCGCACGCCAAACGCCACCATGTGGGCATCGCCGGGGGCAGCGGCATCACGCCGATCCTGTCGATCATGAAGACCGTGCTGGCCCGTGAACCGCACAGCCGCTTCACGCTCGTCTATGGCAACCGCGCCGTGCGCTCCACCATGTTCAAAGAGGAGCTTGAAGACCTGAAGAACCGCTACATGACGCGGTTGACGCTGCACCATGTGTTCAGCGACGAGCACACCGATGCGCCCTTGAACATGGGCTTGATGAACCGCGACAAGCTGGCCGAGCTCCTGGCCGGCGTGTTGCCCGCGGCGGGCATCGCCCACGCCTACATCTGCGGCCCGTATCAGATGAATGACGAAGCCGAAGCCGCGTTGCGCGAAGCGGGCGTGGCCGAAGAGCGCATCCACATCGAACGCTTCGGCGTGGCCAACGTTCCAGGTCAGCCGGGTGCAGCCGCGGGCGGCGCGGTGATCCATCAGGCGCAGCCGGGCGACGCTGAACTGGCCAAGGTGGTGATCATTCGTGACGGGCTGACGCGCGAAATCGAGTTCCGCAAAGACCAGCCCAGCATCTTAGACTGCGCCAGCGCCGCGGGCATGGAAGTGC
>JAYUHT010000369.1:0-4386 GCA_043766725.1 Burkholderiales bacterium
GCCGGCCGGCGCGTCGGCGCTGACCCAGCGCGACAGCGCGTGCTCCACCCGGATCAACTCGTCACGCACCCAGGTGTCAAAGGCGGCTGAGCGCATCAGGCCACCCAGTCCTTCAACTGGCCATCTTCCAGCACCTTGACTTGCTCCTCGACGCTGTCCAGGCGGGCCTTGCAGAACTGCAAAAGGTCGGCGCTGCGCCGGTAACTGCCGAGCAATTGATCCAGCGGCAGTTGGCCGTCTTCCATCGCCTGAACCAGCTTTTCCAGCTCGGCCAGGGCGGCTTCGTAGCTGGCGGGTTCGCTGGCCGGGGCAGTGTTCTTGGGCATGTGTGCGAGGGGTACAGCCGGGCATTTTAGACGCGGGATGTTGCGTGCCGCCCACGCCGCTGCGCAGGCCGAAGGGGCAAGCCCGCGGGCCTTAGGCAAAGCGCCGACGGCCTCGGTTGGCGTGCCCGACCCCACCACCGGCACATGGGTAGAATCCCGCCCTCTTTTGCCAACCGGGCTTGCGCGGTGGGCAAGTAGACAAACCCACCCGCGGGGCCACCGGGTGGGGGGCTGACATACCCATTCATGGAGATCCAACGGATCATGTCTGACCTGAGCATCAGTCTCGGAGCTCTGGAGCAAGCACGCTCACACGGAAATGAAGGGGCATTCCCAAATTTCCTTGACCCCCTGGTGGGGCCTGGCGCATTGCGCCAGGTTGGCGGTTTGTCACAACTCTCTGTTCACAGCTATTTCGACGAGGCTTTGTTCCGCGAGGAAAAGCGCCTGCTGTTCGATGCCGGGCCGCGCTATGTGGGGCACGAGCTGTTGGTGCCCGAAGTGGGCGACTTCCACGCGCTGGCACAAGAGGGCGAAGGCCGCGCCTTGGTGCGCACGCCACTGGGCGTTGAGCTGCTGAGCAACGTGTGCCGCCACCGCCAGGCGCTGATGCTGCGCGGCCGCGGCCGCCTGCCCGGTGCGAACGCGCTGAACGGCGGGCAGATCGTGTGCCCGCTGCACCGCTGGACGTACGACACCCACGGCCAACTGATCGGCGCGCCGCACTTCGCGCAAGACCCTTGCCTGCACCTGCGCAACACGCCGCTGCAAAGCTGGAAAGGCCTGCTGTTCGAAGCCAATGGCCATGACGTGGCCGCCACCGTGGCCGGCCTGGCGACAGCGCACGTGCCCGACTTTTCAGGCTTCGTGCTCGACAAGGTGGAGTTGCACGAGTGCGCCTACAACTGGAAGACCTTCATCGAGGTCTACCTCGAGGACTACCACGTTGCGCCGTTCCACCCCGGCCTGGGCGGCTTCGTCACCTGCGACGACTTGCGCTGGGAATTCGGCCGCCACCATTCGGTGCAGACCGTGGGCGTGCAAAACGAATTGGCCCGTCCCGGCTCCGACACCTACCGCAAGTGGCACGAGGTGCTGCTGAAGTACAGCAACGGCGCGCCACCGGCAATCGGCGCCATCTGGCTGACCTGCTTTCCGCACCTGATGGTGGAGTGGTACCCGCATGTGCTGGTGGTGTCACACCTGGTGCCGCGCGGGCCGCGCCACTGTGTCAACGTGGTGGAGTTCTACTACCCCGAAGAAATCCATGCGTTCGAGCGCGAGTTCGTCGAATGCCAGCAAGCCGCCTATCGAGAGACATGTTTGGAGGACGACGAGATCGCGCTGCGCATGGATGCCGGTCGCCAGGCGTTGATGCTGCGCGGTGACGACGAGTGCGGCCCCTACCAAAGCCCGATGGAAGACGGCATGCGGCACTTTCATGAGTGGTACCGCAGGCAGATGCAGATGGGGCCGCGCGCGTGAACGCGGCGGCCGTGCAGATGGGGCCGCGCGCGTGACTGCGGCGGCCGTGCGAAGGGGGCTGCGCGTGTGAGCACCGCCCCTTTGCCCTGATGTCCGCCGCCTGGTTGATCATCGCAGCGACTTTTCTCTTCGCCAGCATGGGCGTGTGCGTCAAGCTCGCCTCGTTGCAGTACAGCGCCGGCGAGATCGTGCTGTATCGCAGCCTGTTCACCGCGGCCTACATCGTGGGTTGGGTGCGCATCAACGGCGGCTCGCTGCGCACCGCGATCCCCGGCGCGCACTTCTGGCGCAGCCTGTCGGGCGTGCTGTCGCTGGGCCTGTGGTTCTATGCCCTGGCAAAACTGCCGCTGGCCACGGGCACGGTGCTGAACTACATGTCGTCGGTGTGGATCGCCGTGGCCATGGTCTTTGCCGCGCTGGCCCTGCAAGGCGAGCGCGTCAACCCGCGCCTGGTGGCCGCGGTGCTGGTGGGCTTTGCCGGCGTGGTGCTGGTGCTGCGCCCCACCATCGAGCAAGACCAGCTCGGGTACGGCCTGGCGGGCTTGGTCTCGGGCGTGCTGGCCGCGGCGGCTTACATGCAAGTGACGGTGCTCAACCGCCTGGGCGAGCCCGACTACCGCGTCGTCTTCTACTTCGCCGCCGGCGGCATCGTGCTGGGCGCCCTAACGTTACCCTTCACTGGGCTGCACGCCCACACCTGGCAAGGCGTGGCGCTGCTGCTGGCCATCGGCATGCTGGCCACGGTGGGGCAAATGATGCTCACCCGCGCCTATGCCGTTGGCCGGCTGCTCACCATCGCCGCGCTGCAATACTGTGGCATCCTGTTTTCATACGTCTACGGCATCTTGGTGTTCGACGAATTGCTGAGCTGGCAGGCCACCCTGGGCATCGGCCTGATCGTGGCCGCCGGCGTGGCCGCCACGCGCTTCAACACCCCGCCCGTGACCAAACAAAGCGAGGCGCCAACATGACACACCATACCTTGATCCAGCCCCAGGAACTGCTGGCGCTGTTGCGCACCACGCAGCGGGTTGTGCTGCTCGACTGCGGCTTCGATCTGGCCGACACCACGGCAGGTGAAAAGGCCTACCTGCAAGGCCACTTGCCCGGTGCCGTGTACGCGCACCTCGAGCGTGACCTGTCAGGCCCCAAGACCGGCCACAACGGCCGCCACCCGCTGCCCGAACGCGCCGGCTTCGCCGCGCAGGCGGGCGCCTGGGGCATTGCGCCGGGCCTGCAAGTGGTGGCCTACGACGCCCAGGGCGGCCCTTATGCCGCGCGCGCCTGGTGGCTGCTGCGCTGGCTGGGCCATGCTGCCGTGGCGGTGCTGGATGGCGGCGTGCAGGCCTGGCAAGCCGCAGGCGGCAGCATGACAAACGTGCTGCCACCTGCCGCGGCACAACTGCCGTATCCCGCCAGCGCCACGCCCGCCATGCCCGCGTTGGATGTGGCCGCACTGCAGGCCCAACAGGGCGCGCGTTGCATCATCGATGCCCGTGCCGGCGAACGGTTTCGGGGCGAGGTCGAGCCGCTGGACCTGGTGGCCGGCCACATCCCTGGCGCGCGCAACCGCTTCTTCAAAGACAACCTGCAAGCTGACGGCCGCTTCAAACCCGCCGCCGAGCTGCGCGCCGCCTTCGGTGCCTTTGGCCCCGCCGGCGCGGTGGTGCACCAGTGCGGATCCGGTGTGACGGCCTGCCACAACCTGCTGGCCATGGAGCACGCCAGCCTCAGCGGCTCGGCGCTGTACCCCGGCTCATGGAGCGAATGGTGTGCCGATGCCGGCCGGCCCGTGGCGCGTGGCTGACTTGATTCCGATCAACACTTGAGACCCGGTTGGCGCGACACTGCTGGCAAGCCGGTCGCCCTTCGCACCGACCGCACTGACTTCATAAGGAGCAAAGCATGTACAAGCGCATCCTGGTTCCCACCGACGGCTCCGAGCTCACCGCCAAGGCCGTGCAAAGCGCGATCAGCCTGGCCAAGCTCACCGGCGGCGAACTCTTCACCATCGCGGTGAAAGAGCCGTTTCCGTACAGCGCCATTTCAGAAATGCAGCCGGTGCCGCCGCAGGAGTTTTTTGATGCGCAAGAGCGCATCGCCAGCCGCAACGTGAAGAGCCTGACCGATGCCGCCGCGGCCGCCGGCGTGACCTGCCAGGGCCACACGGTGGAAGCGTTGCACCCCTGGGAAGCCATCGTCGACCATGCCAAGGCGCAGAACTGCGACCTGGTGGTGATGGCCTCGCACGGCCGGCGCGGCTTCACTGCGCTGCTGCTTGGCAGCGAGACCACGCGGGTGCTCACGCACAGCACGGTGCCGGTACTGGTCGTGCGGTAAGCGTGTGCACCCCGCTCGCCGAGTACGACGAGCGGCCCTTCGAGAGCGCGCGGCCTTGCTTGGGGCGGCCCGGCGCTGCGGCCGCCTGCCGGCACCTTGAGCTTGTGAAGATGTCGTAGCGAGCGGCTCAAGGTTGGCCCTAGTCTTACTGTGTCAAAAACGTAGCCTTGCGTTTACGCGCAGGCAACACGGGCATCGGTGCAGAGTTCTGAGCAAGGCTGCGGCGATACGCAGT
>JAYUHT010000370.1:0-4372 GCA_043766725.1 Burkholderiales bacterium
TGTTTCGTCACACCCTCGCGCTGGCCGCGCTGCTGGCACTGGGCGCGGCCCAGGCCACCGAATTTCGCTCCGCCGACACGCACAATGCCGACGACTACCCCACCGTGGCCGCAGTGCGCTACATGAGCACGCTGCTGGAGCAAAAGAGCGGCGGCAAGCACAAGATCAAGGTCTTCAACAAGCAGGCCCTGGGCAGCGAGAAGGAAACGATTGACCAGGTGAAGATCGGCGCGCTCGACTTCACGCGCGTGAACGTGGGGCCGATGAACGGCATCTGCCCGCTCACGCAGGTGCCGACCATGCCGTTCCTGTTCGATTCCATCGCCCACATGCGCAAGGTGCTCGACGGCCCGGTGGGCGATGAAATCCTGAAGAGCTGCGAAGCCGTCGGTTTCGTCGGCCTGGCCTTCTACGACAGCGGCGCGCGCAGCATCTACGCCAAGAAGCCGATCAAAACCGTGGCCGACGCCAAAGGCCTGAAGATCCGAGTGCAGCAGAGCGACTTGTGGGTGGCCCTGGTCAGCGCCATGGGGGCCAACGCCACGCCCATGCCTTATGGCGAGGTCTACACCGCGCTCAAGACCGGCTTGATCGACGCGGCCGAAAACAACATCCCGTCATTCGACACCGCCAAGCATGCCGAGGCCGTGAAGTTCTATTCCAAGACCGAACACTCCATGGCGCCCGAGATCTTGGTGATGAGCAAGCTCATCTGGGACAAGCTGGCGCCGGCCGAGCAAGCCATGATCCGCGCTGCGGCCAAGGAGTCGGTGCCGTTCGAGCGCCAGAAGTGGGACGAGCAGGAGGCCAAGTCACTGGCCGCCGTGAAGGCCCTGGGCGCCGAGATCGTCGAGGTGGACAAGAAGAGCTTCCAGGCCGTGATGGGCCCGGTGTATGACAAGTTCATGGTCACGCCCGACATGAAGCGGCTGGTGAAGGCCGTGCAAGACACGAAGTGAGCGGCTGACCTGGCTGCGGCGCCGCGGGCATCAAGCCATCCATGTATACGCGCCTGTACACCCGCTTGTGCGCCGCGCTGTCCAAGCTGTGCCTGATGCTCGCCGTGGCCTTGTTGATCGCGGTGATTCTGTGCGTGCAGTGGCAGGTCTTCGGGCGCTACGTCATGAACGACACGCCCACCTGGGCCGAGGCGCTGGCCATGCTGCTGGTGTTGTTCGTCACCGCCTTCGGCCTGGCCGTGGGCGTGCGCGACGCCGGCCACATCGGGCTGGAGTCCATGGTGGCGCTGCTGCCGCCGCTCTGGCAGCGCCGCGTCGAAGTCTTGATCCACGCCCTGGTCGGCCTGTTCGGCGCGCTGATGGCCTATGGCGGCTGGACCTGGGCCGTGGCCAAGTGGAACGAGAAGAAGCCCATGCTGCCCGTGCCCGACGGCATCGACTACGTGCCATTGGTGATTGCCGGCGTGTTGATCGTGCTGTTCTCCGTCGAACACATCATCGCCAACGTGCGTGGGGTTGAGGTGGTGCCGGCGTGGAACTAGCCGTTTTAGGCGTCAGCTTCACCCTGCTGTTATTGCTCGGCGTGCCGGTGGCGTTTGCTATCGGCCTGTCTTCGGTGGCCACCATCCTGGCCGCGGGCCTGCCCATGGCGGTGGTGTTCCAGAAGATGGTCGGCGGCATGCAGGTGTTCAGCTTCCTGGCCATTCCGTTCTTCATCTTCGCCGGCGAGTTGATGCTGCATGGCGGCATCGCGCAGCGCATCGTCAACCTGGCCAACAGCCTGGTGGGCCATGTGCGCGGCGGGCTGGGCATGAGCAACGTGCTGGGCTGCACCCTGTTCGGCGGCATCGTGGGCTCGCCGGTGGCCGATGTCTCGGCCATGGGCTCGGTGATGATCCCGCTGATGAAGGAGCAGGGTTACGACGCCGACTACGCCGTCAACGTCACCACCCATGCCGCGCTGGTGGGCGCGCTGATGCCCACCTCGCACAACCTCATCTTGTTCACCCTGGCCACCTCGGGCATCGCTTCAGTCAGCGCGCTCGGGCTCATCTTGGCCGGCGTGGTGCCGGCGCTGTTGCTCACGCTGTGCAACCTGGGCGCGGCGTATTGGGTGGCGCGCCGGCGCGGCTACGCCACGCACGGCAAGTTCCCCGGCTGGGCCGCGGTGGCGCTGGCGTTTGCGGCGTCGCTGCCGGGCTTGATGGTGGTGGTGATCATCCTGGTGGGCATTCTTTCCGGCGCCTTCACGGCCACCGAGTCGGCGGCCATCGCCGTGGCCTGGGCGCTGCTGATCACCGTGTTCGTTTACCGCTCGCTGAGCTGGACGCACTTTCTCAAGGCCTGCGCCAAGGCCTGCAAGACCACCGGCGTGGTGCTTTTGCTGATCGGCATTTCGGCCGCGTTCGGCTACTTCCTGGCGCTGTACGAAGTGCCGCAGCGCACCGGCGAGCTGATGAAGGCCATCTCCAGCGAGCCCTGGGTCATCTTCCTGATGATCAACGTGCTGCTGTTCGTGCTGGGCACCTTCCTGGACATGGCGCCCACCATCCTGATCTGCACCCCGATCTTCCTGCCCATTGCCATGCAGTTCGGCATGGATCCGCTGCAATTCGGTGTGGTCATGCTCATCAACTGCGCGCTGGGCCTGAACACGCCACCGGTGGGCACGGTGCAGTTCGTGGGCTGCGCCATCGGTGGCGTGTCGGTGGGGCAGGTCATGCGCAGCATCTGGCCGTTTTATGGCGCGCTGGGCCTGTGCCTGGCACTCGTCACTTACGTGCCGGCGTTTTCGCTGTGGTTGCCGGGTTTGTTCAAATGAAGATGAACTGAAACGTTAGATACTGTCATGACAAATATCTCTCCCCCCAACAGCGGCAGGCCGCTGCAAGCCCGCTACCCCGACCCGGCCGTCGAAGTGCTCGACGATGCCTTCCTGGCCCTGCGCCTGACCAGCGCAAGCGTGGAGCTGCTGGCCAGTGGCTGCCGCTGGAGCGAAGGCCCGGTGTGGTTTGGCGACGGCCGCTTCTTGCTGTGGAGCGACATTCCCAACAACCGCATCCTGCGCTGGGACGATTGCTCGGGCGCGGTGAGCGTGTTCCGCGAGCCCGCCAACAACGCCAACGGCCACACCCGCGACGCCCAGGGCCGGCTGGTGAGCTGCGAGCACCTCACGCGGCGCGTCAGCCGCACCGAGCATGACGGCAGCATCACCGTGCTGGCCGATCAGTTCGAGGGCAAGCGGCTGAATTCGCCCAACGATGTGGCATGCGCGCGCGACGGCGCCATCTGGTTCACCGACCCCAGCTTCGGCATTGCCGGCCACTGGGAAGGCGAGCCCGCTGCGCCGGAATTGCCGCATGCGGTGTACCGCCTGAGGCCTGACGGTTCACTTGAGCAGGTTCTTGCTGACCTCAAAGCCCCCAATGGCCTGGCGTTTTCGCCCGACGAGTCTGAGTTGTACATCGTTGAAAGCCGCGCGCTGCCACACAAGCGCTTGTGGGCTTACCGCGTTCACGGCGACGGCAGCTTGAGCAACAAGCGACTGGTCATTGACGCGGCCGACGGCGGTGCGCTCGACGGCATCGCCGTCGACGCCCAGGGCCACATCTGGTGCGGCTGGGGCGGCAACGGCCGCGTGCCGAGCGAACCGCTCGATGGCGTGCGCGTGTTCGACGCCGCGGGCAAGGCGTTGGGCCACATCCACCTGCCCGAGCGCTGCGCCAACCTGTGCTTCGGCGGGCCCAAGCGCAACCGCCTGTTCATGGCCGCCAGCCACTCGCTGTATGCCCTGTATGTGAACGTGCAGGGCGCGGCCTGACGGTGCTTGACCCTGACGGACTTCCTGGCGCGTTGGCATTGATGCCTGGGTGCCTTAACGGGGTGCCATCACCACACAAACCTTGCCCTGCACGCGCCCGGCCTTCATGTCGCGCTGTGCCAGGGCCACGGCGCCCAAGCCAATGACGCGGGCCACGCGCGGCTGCAAGACCTGCTGCCGCGCCAGCTCGGCCAGATCATTCAGCAACTTTGCGTCCATCTTGAGCATGAACGGCACGCAGCGCTGGCCGGTCAACGGGCCCGCCAGTACGCTGGCCAGGAAGATGCCCGGGGCGGGCATGGTGTTCAGGTAGATCCCCTTGGGCGCCAACTGGTGGCGCTGGGCCCAGAACGTGGACACGCCGGCGGCGTCGAAAATCACGTCAAACGTTGTGCCCAACTGGCTCCAGTCGCGCGCCTTGTGATCCACCAGCACCTGGGCCCCAAGCCCACGCACATACGCCGCGTTCGCCGCACTGCACACGGCCGTGATGTGCGCGCCGGTGGCGTGCGCCCATTGCACGGCGCTGGCGCCCACCGCGCCCGAGGCGCCCGAAATCAACACCTTCTGCCCCGCACGCAACTGGGCCAAA
>JAYUHT010000371.1:0-4367 GCA_043766725.1 Burkholderiales bacterium
CGGCGCTCGATGCGCTGAGCGAAGCCGAACCCGGCGCCGACAGCCTGATCACCCGCGCCCATGATGCGCTGGCCGGTGTGACCCGCTTCGATGCGCGCCTTGAAGACGTGCTGGGCGTGCTGCGCTCGGCCCAGGCCCAGGTGCAAGACGCGGCGCACACCCTGCACGCCTACCTGGGCCGCAGCGAACCCGACCCGCAACGCCTAGCCGAACTGGATGCGCGGCTGGCCGCCTGGATGCTGCTGGCACGCCGCTACCGGCGCCCGCCGGCCGAATTGCCGGCGCTGTTGGCGCAGTGGCAGGGCGAGTTGAGCGCGCTCGACGCCGCGGCTGACCTGGAACGTTTGCAGCTGGCCCAGGCCGAAGGTGAAGCGGCATGGCGCGTTCATGCCCAGGCCTTGAGCCGCGCCCGCGCCAAGGCCGCGCCGAAGCTGGCGTGCGAGGTCAGCGCCACCATGCAGCAGCTCGGCATGGCCGGCGGGCGATTTGAAGTCGCCCTGGTGGCCGAAGCCGAGCCGCAATCATTCGGCCTGGAAAGCGTGGAGTTCCGCGTTGCCGCCCACGCCGGCAGCACGCCGCGCGCCTTGGCCAAGGTCGCGTCGGGCGGCGAGCTGTCACGCCTGGCGCTGGCCATTGCCGTGACCACCTGCCGCGGCGGCACAGCAACCGTCAACAACCCGCAGGCCATGCCCACGTTGATCTTCGACGAGATCGACGCCGGCGTGGGCGGCGCAGTGGCCGACAGTGTGGGCCGCTTGATGAAGGAACTCGGCCGCCAGGCGCAAGTGCTGGCCGTGACCCACCTGGCACAAGTGGCGGCCTGCGCCGACCAGCACCTGGTGGTGCTGAAAACCAGCCGCAGCGGCAGCACCAGCAGCGCGCTGCAGGCCGTGAGCGGCGAAGCGCGCGTGGCCGAAGTGGCACGCATGCTGGGTGGCGAAAAGCTCTCGGGCACCAGTCGCGCCCATGCCCAGGCCATGCTCGGAGGCCAACTGTGATCGTGCCCGACGCCCAGCCCGCCGCGGGCGATGTGGTGCTGGTCACCGGCATCTCGGGCTCGGGCAAATCGGTGGCCTTGCATGCGCTGGAAGACGCTGGCTACTTTTGCGTTGACAACCTGCCGCCCGAGTTGCTGCGCGACTTCATCCGCCTGGAACACGAGCGCTTCACCGACCGCGTGGCCGTGGCGGTTGATGTGCGCACCGCCACCTCGCTGCCGCAGCTCATTCCCTTGATCGACGAGCTGCGGCGAGAAGGCGCGCAGGTGCGCTCAATCTTTCTCGATGCCAGCTCCGAGGCGCTGGTGCGGCGCTTTTCAGAAACCCGCCGCCCGCACCCGCTGGCCACGGTGGCAGCCAGTGGCGACAACCAGCGCGCGCTGGTTGAAGCCATCGACCTGGAACGCGAGTTGCTTTCCCAGCTGCGCGAGTTCTCCACGGTCATCGACACGAGCCAATTGCGCCCGGCGCAACTGCGCACTTGGGTGCGCGACCTGGTGGGCCAGGTTGGCAGCTCGTTGACACTGGTGTTCGAATCCTTCGCCTACAAGCATGGCGTGCCCCTGGACGCCGACTTCGTCTTCGACCTGCGCGTGCTGCCCAACCCGTACTACATCCGCGAGCTGCGCCCGCTGTGCGGGCTCGATGCGCCGGTGGCCACGTACCTGGCCGCGCAACCCGAGGTGGGCGAGATGGTGAGCCAGATCGAGACCTTTCTGCGCCGCTGGATCGGCGCGTTTGAAGACGACCAGCGCAGCTACCTCACCGTGGCCCTGGGCTGCACCGGCGGGCAGCACCGTTCGGTGTACGCCGTGCGCGAACTGGGCCTGCGCTTCGGCCAGCGCGCCGCCACGTTGGTGCGGCACCGCGAGCTTGACGCGCGCGATTAGCTCCTGCTGCTAGCCCCTGCTGATGCCCGTGCCAGCCAGCCTGCCCACGCCGCTGCCGCTGTTCCCGCTGCGCAGCGTGTTGTTCCCCGGCGGGCTGTTGCAGCTCAAGGTGTTCGAGGCGCGCTACCTCGACCTGGTGTCTTCGTGCCTGCGCGAAGGCCAGCCGTTCGGCGTGGTCTGCCTGCGCCAGGGCGAAGAGGTGCGCCGCGGGCGCGAGGCGGTGAGCCTTGAAGAGGTGGGCGTGTTGGCGCGGCTGGACGACGTGTCGGCCGACGAACCCGGCATCTTGCGCGTGCGCTGCACCGGCTTGCAGCGCTTTCGCCTGCTCAGCGCGGCCGAGCAGCGCCACGATGGCCTGTGGCAAGCGCCGTGCGAAAGCCTGGCTGACGACGCCGCCCGCAGCCCCGAGCCCTCTCACCTGGCCACCGTGCAGGCCCTGGCCCAGGCCATTGCCAGCGTGAAGGAGCGCGGTGAAGTGCCCATCGCGCAGCCCTATTTGCTCAACGATGCCGGCTGGGTGGCCAACCGCTGGTGCGAGCTGCTGCCCATCAGCGTGCAGGCACGCCAACGTTTGATGCAACTGGAAGACCCGCTGCTGCGCCTGAGCCTGGTGGCCGATTACTTGCGCGGCAAGGGCGTGGTGGCCGACGAGTCTTGATTCCCGGTGGCGTTGAGCAGCTTGCGCAGCGGCGCCGGCAGCGCCCGCTCAAGCACTTCGTCATCGCCCACCCATTGGCCGTCAGGCCAGGTGCTTTCAATCGTTAGGCGCAGCGCGGCCGACAGGCGAGCCGGCAGGCGCCAGCGCACGGGCAGCAGTTCCCAATCAAAGTGCGTGAGCGTGTGCTGGATGGCCGGCAGCGGCTCGGCGCGGCCAGGCCACCCCAGCACCTGCGCCTGCGCCAGCAGTGCCGGCACCGAATCGAACTCCGGCAGGCTCAACAAGCCGCCCCACACGCCGCTCGGCGGGCGCTGCACCAGCCAGGTCTTGCCGCCTTGGCGCAAGCACAGCCAGGCATTGCTGCGCCGGTGGCGTTTGAGCTTGCGCGTCTTCACCGGAAACGCTGTTTCGCGGCCCTGGGCGTGCGCCTGGCAGCGTTGCGCCAGCGGGCAGTTGGCGCAGGCCGGCGCGCGCTGGGTGCACAAGGTGGCACCCAGGTCCATCAGGCCCTGGGTGTAGGCCGGCATGTCGCTGCGCGGCAGTTCTTGCTGCGCCTGGGCCAGCAACGCCAGCTCGTTGCCGCGCTCGGCCAGGTCGCCGCTGAAAGCAAACACCCGGCTCAACAGGCGCTTGACGTTGCCATCGAGAATGGCCGCGCGCTCGCCATAGCAAAAGGCAGCAATGGCCGCGGCGGTGGAAGGCCCGATGCCGGGCAGCTCAGCCAGCCCCGCACTGCTGCGCGGGAACCGCCCGCCGTACTGCGCCACCACGGCCTGGGCGCAGCGGTGCAGGTTGCGCGCACGGCTGTAGTAGCCCAGGCCGCTCCAGGCGGCCAGCACGTCATCCAGCGGCGCGGCGGCCAGGCTGGCCACATCTGGAAAGCGCTGCATGAAGCGGGCGTAGTAGCCCAGCACCGTGCTCACCCGGGTTTGTTGCAGCATCACTTCCGACAACCACACCGGGTAAGGGTCGCTCAAGCCCTGCCAGGGCAGGCCGTGGCGGCCGTGCTGGCGCTGCCAGGTGATCACTTGCTGCGCCAGGCTGCGCGAGCGTGGGATCTCAAGGAAATGTGGCTTTGCCACTTTGCTTGATCCTCGCGGGGGGCGGCCGGCCTTGGCCGGCCTTGGGGCGCCCATTACGCGAGCGCCGTGCTATGCACGGCGCTGTTCGCCCTTCGGGCGGCCGGGCGGGCTCAAGCCGCGTCCAGCTTCAGGTGCAGCAACTTGCCGATTTCAGCCGCTGGGCCCAGCCGCGCCGAATCCACCTCTGCGCGGCCCAGGGCCAGTGCGCCGCATTGATCGGTGTGCAAGTCCAGGCGGTCGCTCAGGTCGACCAACCGCTGGTCTTGCGCCTGCACGTCTTGGATGCGCATTTCAAGTTCGCCGGCGGCCGCCTGGATGCGCTCCAGCGCTTCGCGCCGGCGCGCAAAGGCCTGGCGGCGATCGCGCAACTGGTGGTCAATCTGCGTGGCGGCCGTCTTGCCCCAGAGTTCGATTTCGCCGGCCGCGCTTTCAAACGCCATGCGCAGCTTGGACAGCAGCATGCGCTGGAACTGCTCCATGAAGCGCGGCGCCGAAAGCCGCCACGCCTGCGTGGGCCCCAGGTAGTGGCTGTAGTTGCGTTCGATGAGCGTGATTTCCTGGTCGTAGCGCTCCAGCCCGGGCGGTGGCACCTGGCTGAAGGCGAAACCGAATTCGGCGTTGAGCTGCTGGTAGCTGGCCGCGAGCATGACCTGCGCTTCGTGCATCTGCGCGCGTGCCCGGGTCAAGGCCTGGTGCAGGTCGCCGCACAGCCGCGTCAGCGCCTTGCGCGCGCCCAGGT
>JAYUHT010000372.1:0-11475 GCA_043766725.1 Burkholderiales bacterium
GGCTTGAACAGGCGCCACTGGCACTTGACGAAGTGATAGAAGTGGGTTCGCGCGTGGCCACCGCGCTGCACGCCCTGCACCGCCAAGGCGTGGTGCACCTGGATGTGAAGCCCAGCAACATTTTGTTCAGAGCCGACGGTTGCGCGGTCTTGATCGACTTCGGCCTCTCGCGCCACGACCGGCTGCCCGATCTGTTGGACGAAGAATTCACCCTGCCCATGGGCACCGGGCCCTACATGTCACCCGAGCAGATTCGGCACCTTCGCGATGACCCGCGCAGCGACTTGTTTGCCCTGTGCGTGATGCTCTACCACTTCACCACGGGCCAGCGCCCGTTCGGCTCACCCAGTACCGTCATGGGCTTGCGCAAGCGGCTGTACACCGACCCGATGCCACCGCGCATGTTGCGGCCGGACTGCCCGCCTTGGCTGCAAGAAATCATCCTGCATGGCCTTGAAGTGCAGCCCGGGCAGCGCTTTGCCAGCGCAGCACAACTGGCGCTGGCGTTGCAATATCCGGCCCAAGTGAGCTTGACGGCGCGTGCCCACCGTGGCGCGCCCCAGGGCGCCGTGGCGCGCGCGCGGCGCTGGTTCCGCAGCCTGGGCGACGAGCCAGCGGCGCAGCCACGCCGCGCCGTGGCCCAGCACCTGCTGAGCTGCCCCATCGTGATGGTGGCCGTGGCGCTGGACCCTGGCAGCGCCGCCGCTCCCGAGGCCGTGCCGGCACTGCACGAGCGCCTGCGCGAGGCGGCGCGCCTGGCGACCAGCGCCCATGCCGGCGCACGCCTGGCCTGCGTGAGCGTCATGAAGACGGCACGCATCGGCATGGACGAGCTCACCGACGAGGCCGGGGGCAGCCTGCATGTGGCGCAACTGGTGGCATTGAAGCACTGGGCGCGCCCTCTGCACCGGGCCTTAACCTTAGACGACAGCCGCTTGACTGTGCATGTGCTGGAAGCCCCCGACGTGGCCACGGCCCTGGTTGAATTTGCCGTGCGCAACCAGGTTGACCACATCGTGATGGGCGCGCGCGACCATTCGAGCCTGCGCCGCTTTCTCGGCAGCGTGAGTTCGCAAGTGGTGGCGCAAGCCCCCTGCACCGTGACGGTGGTGCGGGCCTGAAGCCCGCGCCGGGCGAGCTTGCCAGGCCGGCTTGCTAGGCCGGCTTGCGCCGCCGTGCCGCCCAGGCCACAGCAGCCAGCCCCATGCCCATCAAGGCATAGGTTTCAGGCTCTGGAATCGAAGCCAAAGCGGCCACGCCGGTGTCGGGAAAATCGGTGAACAGGCCGTCAACACCCAGCGCGAAGTAAGCCGCCATCTCCGCCTTCGGGTCGGCAAAGCCGTAGCCTGAAGCGTCGTTGCGGAAGGTCCAGGTGTGCACCAGCAAGCCGGCGGCGTGTGCGGCTTCAATCACGCCGGTGCTGCCCACCACCAGCCGGTCGTTGATGTTGACCACGCCATTGCCGGTGCGGTCAACGCCGTCGTCAACGGTCTTCAACAGATAGGGCTTCCAAGGGCCGATGGCGTCGGCGTACAGCTTCACCTTGGCCAGGCCGTCGGCGGTGAGCAGGTCAGCGAATGTGGTGGCGCCACCGGCAGCCAGGATGTCATACGGCTGGCGGTATGGGTCGACCAACACCATGGAGCCATTGGCGCTCACATCATCAGCATCCACCAACTGCACCAACTTGATGTTGGTCTTGGTGTTCAGGTACTTCAGGTTGGCGGTTTCAAAAGACTGAATGAACACCGGCGCCAAGCCGCTGTTGCTGTAGGCCGCATGCAGCGTGGCTACGAGCTTGTCTTCGATGGCGTTGGCGCCGAACGGCAGCGCGGCATGGAAGGTGGAATGCTTGATTTCGGGGTAGATGCCCACCGTGCGGCCGAGCGCGGCACTTTGGCTTTTGGCCAGGGCAATGACTTCATCGAGCGTGGGCACTTTGTACAGCCCGTCATAGGTGGTGGGCCGGCCGGCACGGGCTTGAATCGCACCCAGGGTTTTGATTTCGGCCAGCGTGAAGTCGCTGGCGAACCAGTCGGTCACCGATTGGCCATCCACCATCTTGGTGGTTTTGCGCGCCGCAAATTCGGGCTTCGAGGCAACGTTGGTGGTGCCGCCGAGCATGGGCTCGTGGCGCGCAATGAGCACGCCGTCTTTGGTCAACACCAAATCGGGCTCGATGTAGTTGGCGCCTTGTGCAATGGCCAGCGCATAGCCTTCAAGCGTGTGCTCGGGCAGGTAGCCCGAGGCACCGCGGTGGCCAATGACGATGGGCGCCTGGCCGTTCAGCGTGGCCGCGGCAACGGGCGCGCCGGCGGCAACGGCACACAGCAGGCTGATGCAGGCAGCGTGCACGGGGTGAAGCTTGAAGATCATGTGGTACTTCTCCTGGCGTTGGGTTCTTGATGGGGCAGCGATGCTGCTGCATGAGCATGACGGCGCCGTGAAAAACGCGCCATGGCCACAAACCCCAGCCTGTACGGCGGCGCCTGTTGCGCCAGCGCTCACGTGGCCAACGGCCAGATTCACGCTTTGCCGTTGGCAGCGTGTGGCAGCCCGAACTGGCCGCGCAGAAAGTCGACCAAGGCCCGGTTTCGCAGCAGGCGCATGCGCTCGGGCGTGGCCACCGCGGTGATGTGCGTGCCGAACTTGGTCTGCGGCGTCCAGCCTTCGAGCACGGCAACGAGCAGGCCGCTTGCCAAGGCGTCGTCGCACACAAAGCGCGGCAGCAGGGCCACGCCCAGGCCGGCCAGCGCGGCATCGGCCACCGCTTCGGCATTGTTGGCGTGGTAGCGGCTGCGCACGCGCACTTGTTCGCGCTGCGCGCCGCTGCTCAATGTCCAGGCATCGTCAGAGCTGACGCGCCAGTAGCTCATGCACGGGTGCGCGGCCAGGTCTTGCGGCGCCTGCGG
Source organism: Burkholderiales bacterium (assembly GCA_043766725.1). Taxonomy (GTDB): domain Bacteria; phylum Pseudomonadota; class Gammaproteobacteria; order Burkholderiales; family Burkholderiaceae_C; genus Rubrivivax. Next base: position 2,913 of record JAYUHT010000372.1, read on the forward strand.
CACGCCTGCGCCCACCAGGTAGGCCGGCGCGGCCACGACCACCCACGCCACCTCGGCCACCGGCTGCGAACACAGCTCCGGGCTGGGGGACGCGGTCCAGCGCAAGGCAATGTCCACCCGCTCCTGGGCCAGATCGAGCATGTGGTCGGCCAACTGCAATTCGATCTCGATGCCTGGGTGCTGGCGCAAGAATTCAGGCAGCCGCTTGGCCAGCATGCGCCGCCCCCACGACACCGGCGCCGTGAGGCGAATCTTGCCGTTGAGCTCGGCGCGCAAGCCGCGCAGCCGCTCTTGCGCCATGGCCATTTCGTGCAGCGTGCGCTGCGCGCTGACCAAATAGGCGTCGCCCGCGGGCGTGAGCGCCACCTGGCGCGTGCTGCGGCTGAACAGCGTGGCGTTGACCAAAGCTTCAAGCTGCGCAATGCGCTTGCTGACCACGCTCTTGCCCAGGCCCAGGTCGGCGGCGGCAGCGCTCACGCTGAGCCGTTCGGCCACCTTCACGAACGCTTCAAGCATGCCAAGTGAGATGGTCATGGAGAGATTGACACTGTTTCCAAATCGCGGACAACACGTTCGCATTCGAGCAGGTGATTTGATCCAGGTCAATCCGTAGACTGCCCCCGTGCGGCGCCAGACCGCTCACTCAACCAAAGCCGGAGACACGCCATGAAGATCTACGCCGACCCGATCACCGTCAACTGCCGCAAGGTTCTCGCCGGGCTTGACTTCATTGGTGCGCCCTTCGAGTTGGTGCATGTCGATTACTTCAAAGGCGAGCAAAAGGCCGAGCCCTACCTGTCGCTGAACCCGAATGCTTCGATACCGGCCCTGGTGGATGGCGACCTCGTGCTGTGGGAATCGAATGCCATCCTGCAATACGCAGCCGACAAGGTGGGCAACGACGCCGCCTACCCGCGCGACCTGAAGACCCGCGCCGACATCAACCGCTGGCTGCTGTGGGAGTCGTCAAGCTGGTTCGCAAGCTGCTACGTGTTCCTGGTTGAAAACTGCGTCAAGCCCTTGCTCGGTGGCGCACCCGACCCGGCCGTGCTCGACGCGCAAGCCGTGCAGTTTCACAAGCTGGCCGGCATCCTCAATGCGCGCCTGGCCAAGCAAGAGTGGATAGCGGGCAAAGGCCCGACGATTGCCGACATCGCCCTGGCCGCGCCCATGCACTTGCATGGCTGGCAGCAACTGCCTATCAACGACCACCCTCACCTTGCGCGCTGGCTCACCCAGGGCATCGAGAAGTTGCCAAGCTGGCACAAAACCTGGGTCGGCGAGGGCTTCGTCACCCAGCGCCCAAGCGCGCAGTAAGCGGGGCGGGCTGATGACGCCGCGTAGCACCGTGCGGGCCACGCTGAACTACAGCGTGGACAACGGCATCCCGCCGGATTACTACTTCTACGAGCCCGACGAGGCCGTCAAACTCAACCCGCCCGGCACCGACCCGCATGAGGTAGCGATCGAAGACGGTTGGCCGGTGGCGCGCAGCCTCTCGGCCGACCGCGAAGGCTTCGAGATCCATCCCTTCATCGGCCAGTTCGACCATTTCGACGACGACGCAGCCGTGAAGAGCGGCTTCTATGCCCAGGTGGTCGCCTTCGTGAAGCAACACACCGGCGCCAAGCGGGTGCAGGTGTTTGATCACACCATTCGAAAACGCTTGCCGGCTGACCTGAAAGTGCAAACCACCGTGCAACGCCCGGCGGTCATGCTGGTGCACAGCGACTACACGGTGGCCAGCGGCCCGCAGCGGGTGCACGACATCTTGCCCGACGATGCGCCGGCCCTGTTGCAACGCCGAGTGGCCTTCTACAACGTGTGGAAGCCCTTGTACCGCCGGGTCGATGAACTGCCGCTGGCCATGTGCGATGCCACCACGCACGACAGCGCCGACATGCTGCGCATGGAGCTGAAGTACCGCGAGCGCACCGGCGAAATCTATGTGATGCGCCATTCGCCGCGCCACCGCTGGGTCTACTTTCCGCACATGCCGGCCGACCATGCCTTGCTGCTCAAGACCTTTGATTCCGAAACCGATGGCCGGGCGCGCTTCATGGGCCACACCGCGTTTGAAGACCCCACCACCCTGGCGAATGCACCGAAGCGCGAAAGCATCGAGGTTCGAACGATGGCGTTTTTTTGACAGCCCGGGCCGCGCTGCTGGTCTGAGCCTCTCAACCGCCATCCAGTAATTTCATCCGTTGCACCTTGCCCGAAGGCCCACGCGGCAGTTCGGCCAAGAAGCGAAAGACCTTGGGCGTTTTGTAGCGACCCAGGTGTTCTTCACAGAACGCGCGCAAGGCCGGTTCATCGGGCACAGCGCCTTCACGCAGCACGATGCAGGCCATGATCTCCTGGCCGTAGTGGGCGTCAGGCATGCCCACGGCGGCAGCGTCGCGCACGGCGGGGTGCATGAGCAGGGCTTCGTCAATTTCGCGCGGCGCGATGTTTTCTCCGCCCTTGATGATCAGCTCTTTTATGCGGCCGGTGATGAAGAAAAAACCTTCGCCGTCACGGTGGCCGAGGTCGCCGGTGCGCAGCCAGCCATCGGGCGTGAAGGCCTCTGCCGTGGCCTGCGGGTTCTTGTAGTAGCCGCGCATGACGTGCGGGCCGCGGATGGCCACTTCACCCGTGGCGCCATCGGACAGCGGGTTCAGTTCACGGTCGATCACACGCGCCTCGCCACCTGAGGCGCGGCCCACCGAACCGAGCTTGCGCAGTGTGGCTTGCAGCGGGTTGGAAAATGCCGGCGCCACGGTTTCAGTCAGGCCCATGGTCTCGATCACACCGATGCCAAAGCGCTGCTCAAAGGCGCGCAAGTGCTGCGGCGGCAAGGGCGCTGAAGCACTGCGGCAAAAGCGAATGCCGGCCAAGGCCTGGCGCGACGGTGCGGGCGATTCAAGCAGGAACGACACGATGGTGGGCACCAGGTTGATCCAGGTGCAGCCAGTGTCAACCGTTTGCGCCCAGAAGCGCGCCACCGAGAAACGCGGCGCCATGGCCACGCTGCCGCCACTGGCCAGCGGCGCCAGCATGGTCACGGCGAAGGCGTTGATGTGATACAGCGGCAGCACGCCGAGCACGCGGTCCTGCGGCGTCAAGGCATGCTCTAGCGCTATGGCCAGGGCATTGGCCGCCAGGTTGGCCTGCGTCAGCATCACGCCCTTGGGCTGGCCGGTGGTGCCCGAGGTGTACATCAGCAGCGCCACATCGCCCGGCTCGGGCGCGCGCTCCATCTCATTCGTTAGTTGGGCAGCAACGCTCAGCGCCGGCCACTGCGCCGCATCGGGGTCGATCTCCAGCACGGCCACGCTGCGCGGCAAGCCTGCCACCAAGCCGCGCACGCGCTCGGCCCATTCGGGCGCGGCCAGCACCAGCTTGCAGTCGCTGTGTTCCAGCACATAGCGCATCTGCGCCGCTTGCGCCAGCAGGTTCACCGGGCAGACGCAGCGCGCGCTTTGCATCGCACCCAGCAGCAGCCGCAAGGTGGCCAGGCCGTTGGGCATGACCAAGGCCACCGTCTCGCCCACCGCGACCCCATGGCCACGCAAAAGCGCGGCCACTTCGGCGCCGCTGTGCGCCAGTTCGCCATAGGTAATTTGCGCCATGCTTTCAGTGGCGCACACGTACACGGCTTGCGGCTGCAGCGCCGCTTGGCGCTCGATCAATGCGCGCAGCGTTTGCGGCGAATTCATTGAAGGTTCTGCGTGCTGCGCGCTGCGGTGCGCGGGGCTCATTGCTTGCCGTACTTGGCGAAGTAGCTGCCCAAAAGCTCATGTTCGCTGGGCACGCGCTCAGGAATCGGGCGCGAAATGCGGGTGATGTTCAGGTAGTGCCGATAGTTCATGTTGTCGGAAAAGTTGTTGCCGCCCCAAGTGCCGCAAGCCATCGACAGCGAAAACGGCAAGCCGTTGTCGAAGCTGCCGCCGGTGGCAATGCAATGCGCCTGGTCGACGATGACGCGCGCCACCGGCAGGCGCAGTGCCAAGGCCAACGCATGTGCAGTGTTCGCGCTGTGCAGGCCCACCGAATGCCCGGCGCCTTGATAGGCGTAGATTTGTTCGACGGTGGTGATGGCCTGCTCGAAGCTGGCCGCGGCATACAGCGCCAGCACGGGGCTGAGCTTCTCGCCAGAAAAGGGGTGCGCCGGGCCGAAGCCGCTTTCTTCGACCAGCAAGATGTTCGGCTTGTGCGCGGCCACATCGGCCAAGCCGGCGCGCTGCGCCACCACGGTGGCGCTCTGCCCGGTGGCTGCGGCGCCGAGCTTGCCATCCGGCCACATCAAACGTTGTAGTTGCGCCTTTTGTTTGCCGTTCAACAGCACCGCGCCGCGCTGCTGCAACGCCGCCACCATGGCCGCATACGCCGTGCCCACCAGCACCAGGCTGTTTTCTGACGAGCAACTGGTGGCGTTGTCGAAGGTCTTGCTGCGCACGATGCGCTCGGCCGCGGCGGCCATGTCGGCGCTCTCATCCACGATACCGGCCACGTTGCCCGCGCCCACGCCAAAGGCCGGTGTGCCGCAGGTGGCGGCGGCGCGCACGTTGGCCTGCGAGCCGGTGGCCACCACCAGGTCGCACTGGCGCATCAGTTCGGCGGTGGCGGCCTTGGTCACGGGGGCGCTCAACACTTGCACCAGGTCGCGCGGCGCGCCGATCAGATCGAACTGCGCGTGGATGAATTCGAGCAAACGCGCCGCCGTGCTGTGCCCCTTTGGTGAAGGTGCCACGATCACCGCGTTGCGACCCTTGAGCGCATTGATGATCTTGTTGGCCGGCGTGGCCGCCGGGTTGGTGCTGGGCGTGATGGCACACACCACGCCCACCGGCCGGGCGATTTCAACCAGGCCCTTGTCGGGCCACTCGGCCACAACACCCACTGACTTGGCACCTTGCAAATCACGCAGCAGGCCCAGCGTTTTGCGGTGGTTCTTGCGCAGCTTGTCGGCCACGTCGCCGATGCCGGTGTCGGCCACCGCCAACTCGGCCAGGGCGCGGTTGCGCGTGGGTTCAAGCATGGCCCAGCCGGCCGCGGCCACCAGTTCATCGACGCGGGCCTGGCTGTACCCATCAGCCACGCGCTGCGCCGTGCGGGCGCGCCGTACCAGTTCGACGACCGTGGTGTCAGCGGCTGGTTCAAGGGTCGTCGTCATCATCAGTCTGCCTTGATGTTCGCGTCTTTGGCCAGCTTGGCCCACTTCGGCAGCTCGGCGGCCACCACCTGGCCTAACGCTTCAGGTGAGCCGCCCACCCCTTCAGCACCCTGGGCCAGCAATTTGTCGCGGATGTCGGCATCAGCCACCACCTCGTTCAGCGCCTTGTTCAGCCGCTCGATCACGGCGCGCGGTGTCTTGGCCGGCACGAACATGGCGTACCAACTGTCGACCTCAAAGTCAGGCACGCCGGCCTCTTGCATGGTGGGCACGGTGGGGAATGCGGCGCTGCGCTTGACGGTGGACACCGCCAGCGCCTTGAGCTTGCCCAGCTTCACAAACTGCGCCGCAGCCGGGATGCTCACCCACAGCGTGGGCACCTGGCCGCCCATCACATCCGTCACCGCCGGGCCGCCGCCGCGGTAGGGAATGTGGGTCAACGGCACGCCCGTGCGCAGCGCCTGCAACTCGCCCGCCAAATGCCCGGGCGAGCCGTTGCCCACCGAGGCGAACGACACCGTGCCCGGCTTGGCCTTGGCCAACGCCGTCATCTCAGCCACGCTGTTCGCCGCGAACTGCGGGTGCGTCACCAGGATCTGCGGCAGTGACGCCACGGTGCCGATGGGCTCGAAGTCTTTGGCCGTGTCGAACGGCAGCTTGGGAAAGATGGCCGGGTTGATGGTGTGCGAACTGAGCGTGAACAGCAGGGTGTAGCCATCGGGTGCCGCCTTGGCTGCCACTTCGGTGCCCACCGAGCCGCCTGCGCCGCCCTTGTTTTCAATCACGATGGTTTGGCCCAATGCGGCCTGGAACCTTTGCTGCACGATGCGCGCGATGACATCGGTGCCGCCACCCGGCGGGTAGGGCACGATGAAGCGAATGGGCTTATCTGGATAGTTAGCCATTTGCGCCCAGGCAGCCAACGGCGCGGCGGCGGCCAGCGCACAGGCAATGAGTTGGCGGCGGGTGCGAAGGCGCATGGTGTCTCCAGGGGCAAGGGAGCCGCTGTTGTACAGCATGCAGCGCGCGGTGGCCGGGTCGAGCGGCCGGGCAAGACAGAGGCACCTTTGCCCAGCGCAACCCCCTGGTCGCGGGGTAAGCACCTGGGTACACCCGCATAAAGCCACGCCGCGGGGGCCAGCAACATCACTCTCGCTCCCGCCGCTGGGTGGGTTGCGTGTGGCACATCGCCCGCCCGCCCCGGCAGGGGCTCACCATCCGAGGACAAACAATGAAGAAGATTCTGCTCGCCGCTGCGGCGGCCCTGTGTCTGACCCAGGCCGCTGCGGCCCCGCCCCCGGCCTACTACGTAGACCAAGCCAAGCTGCCTTTCACCTCGCTGCCTGGCCTGGCGGCCAAGCAACTCTGGGGCGTGCACAACGGTGCGGGCTATCAAATCGAAGTGCCGCACAACTGGAACGGCAAGCTGGTGCTGTGGGCCCACGGATACCGCGGCACCGGCCTGGAGCTGACGGTGGACATGCACCCGTTGCGCCAGTACCTCATCGCCACGGGCTACGCCTGGGCCGCGTCCAGCTACAGCCGCAATGCCTACGACCCCTCGCAAGGCGCCAAAGACACGCACGCGCTGACGAAACTGTTCAACGGCCTGGTCGGCAGCCCCGGGGTCACGTACATCACCGGCGCCTCGATGGGCGGGCATGTGACGGGCATCGTGGCCGAGCAGTGGCCGGCAAGCTACCAAGGCGCCATGCCGATCTGCGGCGTGATGGGCGACTACGAGTTGTTCGACTATTTCCTCGACTTCAACGTGGGCGCGCAGACCTTGTCGGGCCAGAACAAGCTCTACCCCTATGGCGCTGACTACCTCACCACCACCGTGCCGGCCACCAAGGCAGGTCTGGGCGCGGCGTTCCCCTACGTGCTCAACCCCGCCGGGCAAAACTTGAAGTCGATGATTCAACTGCGCTCAGGCGGCGTGCGGCCCTTGTTCGAACAAGGCTGGATGTTCTGGAACGGCGTGGCCGGCGACTTCCTGTTCGGCCTGGGCGTGGGCGACGGCCACTTGCCGCGCGCGCCCGGCGTGGCGGTGCAGAACTCCGACGTGACCTACCAGTTCGACACCAACCTCGCACTCACCGCAGCCGAAAGCCTGTTCAACAACTCGGTGCAGCGCGTCACGGCTGACCCTCAAGGCCGGCGCAACAACGGCATTGCCAACGTCGCACCCACCACCGGCGACCTGCGCATTCCGATGCTCACGCTGCACACCCTGGGCGACCTGTTCGTGCCGTTCCACATGGAGCAGGAATACGCGCGCCGCACGGCCGCCAAGGGCAATGCGCACAACCTGGTGCAACGCGCCACACGCGACTATGGGCACTGCACCTTCACACCCACCGAGCTGGTGACCACCTTCAGTGCTTTGGTGAAGTGGGTGGAAGGCGGCGTCAAGCCCGCCGGTGACGACGTGCTCAACCCGGCCGCTGTGGCCCACCCCAACTTCGGCTGCACCTACACCGACAAGGCGGCGCCGCGGCAATGGAACACCGTGCCGGGCCTGGCGTTCTTGACGCCGCCGGCCTGCCCGGCGAACTGAAAGCGCGCTTCAGCGAATGAGCGGTGTGGCGGCGCCACACCGCTCATTCGCCTGCTGGCCGGGCGCGGCCGTTGCGGCGGGAGCATGCAGTCGTGCAAGCGGCCGCGCTCAGGTGAGATCGCTCACCAGCGCGACAGCCAGGCGGGATTGAGCTTTGCGCGCCTGCGTCAGCCCCTGGCGCAAACCGGCGCAGAGGCGGCGGAGTTCTTCTAGGTAGATCGCGTAGCTCTTGTCCACCTGCTTGGTGGCTTTGTTCACCGCCAGTCAAGCTCTTCGATGAAGCGCTTGCCACTTGTTGCATCAACGCGCTCAATGCCCTTGGCAATCGGGCTCAGCTTGGCCATCGCACCCTTGAAAGGGCGAAAGTCGTTGACCATGGTTTGGTCGATGAGGATGTTGCGGTCGGCCGGAAAGAGGATGCGCTTTTGGCCCGAGGGTTTGTCGGCCCCCCAGCTCGACTTCCACGCGATAGATGATCTGGAATGCCGTGTAGGTCTTGCCCGTACCCGTGGCCATCACGAGCAGGATGCGCTCCTGGCCACAGGCGATGGCTTCAATGGTGCGGTTGATGGCGCCCATCTGGTAGTAGCGCGGCGTCTTGCTCGGCGAATACGGCTGCCATGCTGGCCCGCAAGCCCGCGCTTTCCGCAGGTTGATCTTTCATCCGAGCGGCCTTAGTCTGCCCTTGCACCGCTAACCTGGAGAAGCACATGACGAAACGCAGAACATTCACCACCCTGAGTTTGGCCGTCGCGTTCGGCGCCACTCTCTCAGCCTGCGCCGGCATGCCGGGAACGTCAGGGCCGGGCTGGCAAAGCTTGATCGACGGCGACAAGGGCCTGGCC
>JAYUHT010000373.1:0-11465 GCA_043766725.1 Burkholderiales bacterium
GGCCGGGTTGAAGGCGACGCGGTAGTCCACCCGCGTGGTCAGCGTGGCCGAGGGCGCCGCGTCCAGGAAGTACTGGTACATGTGCATGGTGTTGGCGCCGTTCAGCGCCGCACCTTGCCAGTCGCCCGGGTACTTGCCGACAAACTCGTCCAACGTGGCGGCAAACGGCCAGGTGCTGAAGGGCGCCGTGGCGTCAACCGGTGCCACGCGCACCTGGCTGCCGGCGTCGGTGAACAGGTTGATCGGGGTGGCCGTGCGCCGCGAGCCGCGGTACTCCATCGTCGAGCCTTCGGGGAAGACGTTGCTGCTCAAGGCGGTGGCCACCGTCAAGCCCGTGGCGGCATCGATGACGGTGCCTGAACTCGGGCTCACGCCCCAGTTGCCGTAGTCGAACGCGCCGTCCTTGCTGCCATAGGCGCGGATGTCGTTGATGACGTCCGACATCTTGCGCCCGGCCAGGGTGAGCGTGGTGCGGTGCGCACGCTCGTCCACGTAGCCCTTGCAGTAGATGCCGTCAAACGGTGCCACGCTGTTGATCAGGTTGACGCCCACGCCATCGCTGGGGCAGTCGTACCACTCGCTGCCGTTCCACATCAATTGATTTCGGGCAAAGGTTTGCACGAAGCCGCCGCTGACTTGATCGCGTTTTTCGTTGGCGACAAAGTAAGTGCTGTTCGGCAGCAGCACGCTGCTGTCGCCTTCGAAGGTGCGCACGTTCAAGTTGTTCGGGTCGGTGTAGCTGGCATTGCGCAGCGTGCCAAACGGCCCGCTGGTGGCGGGCGCCACCGCCGGCACATGGGCGTCGATGCCCAGGGCCGTGCGCAGGGCGTCCCACGCCGGGCCGTTCAGGCGCACGTCGCTGCGCGTGGTTTCCAGGTCACGCATGCCACGGAACACGGTGCCGCTGCGCTCGGCCCAGAAGCGCATACCGCGTTGGCGCTGCACCAGTTCAGCTGGGTAGCCCGCGGCCACGCGCATGACACGCGCATCGCCCTGTTCGCTGATGGCCAAGGTGCCGTCGCTGGCCGCCACGCAATTCAGCGCCGCCTGGTCGGTCTTGCGCACATCGCACTTGTAGAAGCGCACGCTCAGGCTGGCCACGTTGAAGCCGGCGCGGTAACGCTTGAAGGCCTCCAGCGTGGAGTCGAGCTGCTCGGCCAGGGGCAGGTCGGCAACGAACACCGTGTTGGCGTTGGCCGGCGTAGCCGCGGCGTCAACCAGGTTGCCGGGCATGCCGCTGTATTGCTCCAGCGTGCTGGCCTGGCGGAATTTGCCGTCGGGCCAGCGCACCGTTGATTTGTTTTGCAGCTCGATGCGATCGGTGCCGCCGATGTCAGCGCGCGTGCTGCGCATGTTCAGCTTCGAGCCGGCGGGGAACACTGCTGCGGCGGGCAGCAAGTCAGGGCTGGCGCCCCATTTCACCGGCAGGCCCAGCTCGTTCGTGTGCGCGCCCACGCTGTCGGCCAGCGGGTAGGCACGGATCTTCGCGGCCACCTCGCGCAGCGTTTTGCCGGAGATGTCTTCGCTGACGATTTTCGATTCATTGCGCGAGCTGGGGCAGTAGGTCGAGGTCTGCGGCGTGGTGGCCGTGGCCGGCTTAACGCGCGAGATGACTTGCCACTGCAACGCGCAGGTTTCCCAGGCGCTGCCGCTCCAGTAGGCCTGGTTGCGGTTGAAGGGCACGTCTTGCGTGTTGACCACGTTCTTGCGCACCTCGTGGGCGGTGAATTCACCGCTGCCATCGAGCTGGCTACTGTCACCGGTGAACAGGGTGTAGCTGTAGTTGCCGGCGTCGGCATAGGCAAATCGGCGCACGCTGATGAACGGGCCCGGGGCATCGGGTGTACCTGCCGGCTGGGCCAGCACGTTGGCAATCGCGGCCACGGTGCCGGCGTTCAGGTTGCCTTCGGCCTTCACCGCCGCCACGGCTTCGGCCACACGGGTGGCCAGCGGGGCCTGCGGGTTGGCGGCCAGCGCGGTGGCCAGGTGTTGCAGGCCGCTGGCGACGGTTTGTTTCACCAGTGCGGCCGTGTTGGCGGCGTTGACGCCACCCTCGGTGGCCAGGCGCGTGGTGTCGACGATCACGCTCGTCAGCGCGCGCGCCGCCAGCGCGGCTTCGGCACTGCCACCCGCTTGCACAAAGTTGGCCAGCGGCGAACCCGGCAGGTTCAGCGCCTGCTGCACCTGCGCCGCGGCCTCGGCGATGGTCTTGCCATTGTCCTTGGCCACATCGGCCACCGCGGTGGTCAGGGCACTGACGAACACCTCCTGCGCCGTGGCGCTGCCGGTGGCGGGTGAACGCAGCGTCATGGGCGCGCCCACGGCAACGCCCGTGTCCTTGTCGATGGCCGTGGCGGGTACCACGGCAATCACCTCATGCTTGCCGGCATCGGCGGGCTTCACCTCCAGCCGGTAGCCGCCATTGGCGTCGCTCAGGGCCGATGTCGGCTCGCCCACGTCACAGGCGCCGTTGTCGTTCAGGTCATAGCACACCGTCGCACCTTGCAGCGGGCCGTCGGCCACAACGCCGGTGATCGACAGCGGCGTCTCGACGACAACGGGTTCCCCACCCCCGCCACCGCAAGCGGCCAGGATGGCAGTCGCCAAGAGAGTCAGTGGCCAAGGCGTGGAGTGCTGGTGATGGCGGGTGGGCATGAATTTGTGGGCTGAATGACGCGGGAATGTCCGCCCGCCCATTCTTCAAAAGAGGCCGCGCCGCAAGCGTGCAATGGAAGCCACTGAAGCCCGCCTACCTTTGCGCTTTGCCGGTTGATTCAGCTGGGCCCCGCAGCGCCCGGGCGGGCCACGCCCGCGCCCTGGCGCTGCGTTCACATGTCCATCGCTTCCGCCACCTCGATCGACCCGCCCATGGCCCGGATCGGGCAACCCTTGGCATGCGCCAGCGCTGCCGCCAGGTTGGGCGCTTCAACCAGCGAATAGCCGCTGGCCGGGTTGGTGCCGCCGTGGTCGGCCACCGAGCCGTCGGCGTTCACGGTGGAAGACTTGCCCACCGGGTGGCCGCCATCGACCAGCGCGCTGCCCATGCCGCCCATCCACTTGCCCCAGGCGTCCATCGTCTTGGCCTTCTCAGCATCGGTCTTGGGCACGCCGCCGCCGTGGTACACGAACAAAAATTTCGCCATTTCCAACTCCTGGTTTGAACTTGAACAGCGCCCGCAGGTTGGGGCGCGCCGCATCGGCCGCACAGGCCGATGGCTTGGAGACTAGGCACGGCACGTGCCGCTGTCATTGGGCAACGTGGCGCGAATGGGGCGGTCGCGTTGTGCAGTCTGCACAATGACGCATGCCTGAATACCACGCCCGGGCACTGGCTGCCGCCCTGCAGCGGCTGGGCTGCAGCGCGCACTTGCCGGCGGCGGCAGCGCATCTGCGCGAGCACGCCAACAGCATCGGAGCTGAGTTGCGCGCCACCGTGCTGGCCGAGATCCCGGCGTTCACCGCTTCGCGCGACCCGCTCACGCTGCGGGCGCTGGACGCCCACGCGCCACAGCATCTGGTTGAAATCCTGCGCCTGCTCGAAGGTGGCGACGTGGGCGACTTCGCGTTCGTGCGCGAACACGCCCGGCTACGCGCCGAGCACCACTTTCCGCTTGAGTCCGTGCTGCACGCCTACCGCTGCGGCCACAAGGTGTTTGCGCACTGGTTGCGCCAGGCGGTACTGGGAGCCCCCAAACCTGTCGCCCCGCCCCAGGCTGCGGCCGAAACCGCCGCTGCGGTGGCCGACTTCGCGCTGGAATACACCGATGCCATCAGCACGGTGTTTGCGGCCACCTATGTGAACCAGGTTCAGCTGCTGGCCGACGTCGCCGGCGACGAGCGCGCGCAGTTGCTCGACATCGTGCTCGGCGGCTTTGATGAGTCGGATGCGCGCGTGGCCGCCATCCTGCGTCGTGCCGGCTTTCTGCAAGGGCGGCAAAGCTTTTGCGTCGTGCTGGCGCAGGCCGTTCAGGCCAGCGAAATGGACAGCCCGGCGCGCACGCGGCGGCTGGCCGAGACGCTGGATCAACTCGTGCCGGCGCAGCGCGCACGCCGCCTGATCGACGTGCGCGACGGCTTCGTGGCGGCTGTGTTTTCGGGCGTGCAGCGCCAGTCGGGCTGGACGCCGGCCAGCCCCTCGCTGGCCGCACGCATCGCCGCCGACCTGGCCACCGCCGGCAACGGCGTGGTCATTGGCGTGAGCGGCGATGTCTACTCCACCTCGCGCGTGCCCAGCGCGCACCGCCAGGCGTTGCTGGCCCTGCGCATGGCCAGCCTGACGACGCGCGTGGTGGCCTTCGCGGCCACGCCGCTGCGCCAGTTGATGATCCACCTGGCGGGCGACGACTTGCAGCGCCTGCTGCCCACCTGGGCCGCCGACTTCTACGCCGCCGATGACAAGCTCGGCGGCAGCTTGCAGGCCACGCTGCGCGCCTATGCCGGCGCCAACATGAACCTGCTCAAGGCCGTGGCCCAGTTGGGCCTGCACCCGAACACGCTGTATGCGCGCATGAACCGCATCAGCGAAGTCACCGGCCTGAACGCGCGCGGCTATGCCGCCTTGACAGACTTGTTAACCGTACTCGATGCGCGTGACGCCGGCACCCATGGCGTGTGAGGTAGCCGCCCGGGCGGCACATTAAAGTCAAAGGCTACGCGATCGCCTTGTGGCGCCGCTTCACGGAGACACGATGAACGAACGCATCGCGCGGCGCCATTGGCTGACGCAGGCCGCCGCCCTCAGCAGCCTGGCCTGGCTCGGCCAGGCGGCGGCACAGACATTTCCCGGCAAGCCCATCAAGCTGATCGTCGGCTTTGCGCCCGGCGGCGCGGTGGACATCATTGCCCGCGCTGTGGGCCAGCACCTCGCCGCGGCGCTGGGCCAGCCGGTGCTGGTGGAAAACCGCCCCGGCGCGGGCACCAACATCGCCATGCGCGCGCTGATCGACAGCCCCGCCGATGGCCACACCTTGATGCTCGCGGCCAACAGCATCGCGGCCAACCCCACTCTGTATCAACCGGCGCCATTCGATGCGGCGCGCGACGTGACGCCGATTGCGCTGGTGGGCCGCGTGCCGGTGGTGATAGCGGTTAACTCGGGCAGCGGCCTGGACAGCATCGCCGCTTTCATCGCCGCGGCCAAGACCAAGCCGCAAGCGGTGAGTTACGGCAGCCCCGGCAACGGCAGCACGCCGCACCTGGCGCTGGAGCTGTTCGCGCGCGCCGCTGGCATCAGCCTGCTGCATGTGCCCTACAAGGGTGGCGCGCCAGCCATCAACGATGTGCTGGCTGGCCACGTGCAGGCGGTGGCGGTGAACGCGCTGGAAGTGCAGCCGCATGTGAAGGCCGGCAAGCTGCGCGTGCTGGCGGTGCTGAGCGCCGCGCGCACGCCGATCTTTGCCGACGTGCCCAGCATCGCCGAGGCCGGCTACCCGGGCTTCGAGGCCAGCGTCTGGTACGGCTTCATCGCACCCGCGGGCTTGCCGCCCAACGTGCTGGCGCGGCTGCACGCCGAGGTGCAAAAGGCCCTGGCCATGCTCGACGTGAAAGAGCGCTTGCAGGCCGCCGGCGGCGAGGTCCTGCCCGGCGCCACCGCCGCCTTCGCCAGCCTGCTGGCCAGCGAGCGTTTGCGCTATGACAAGCTGATCCGCGAAGCGCGCATCACGCCCGATTGAAGCGGCGGTTAACCCTGGAAGCATTCATGTTGAATCTTCGCCGCGGCTTGCTGGCTGCGCCATTGCTGGCGGCCTTGCTCGGGGCTTGCGCCAGCTTCCCGCCCACGGCCCCGACCGAGGTACGCGCCGTGCTCGCCCCCACCGGCACATTGCGTGTGGCCGCGTACCCCGGCAGCCCCACTTCCCTGCTGCGCACCACGGGCAGTGAAGAGATGCGCGGCCTGGCCGTGGACATCGGCCGTGAGCTGGCGCGCCGCTTGGGCGTGCCGGTGCAGATCGTCATCTTCCCGCGCGTGGCCGAAGTGGTGGCGGGGCTGAGGGCCGGGCAGGCGGATGTGACCATCACCAATGCCACCCCGGCGCGTGCCGCGGACGTGGACTTCAGCGCGCCGCTGGTCGGCCTGGAACTGGGATACCTGGCGCTGCCTGACAGCAAGGTGCAGGCGCTGGATGAAGTCGATCAACCCGGCATGCGCATCGGCGTCAGCCAGGGCAGCAGCTCGCAGGCGGCCTTGACCCGTCTATACAAGCACGCCAGCGTGGTGCCCGCGCCCACGCTGCAAGCCGCCGCCGAGATGCTGCGCAGCGGGCAGATCGACGCCTTTGCCACCAACAAAGGCATCTTGTTCGAGCTGGCCGATGGCCTGCCCGGCGCCCGCGTGCTGCCCGGCCGCTGGGGCCTGGAAAGCCTGGCGCTGGCCGTGCCCAAGGGACGCGAGGCGGCGCGCGCCTGGCTGGCAACGTTCACGCAAGACATGGCCGAGCAAGGGCATGTGCAACGCGCAGCGCAACGCGCGGGCTTGCGCGGCACAGCGCCTACCAAGTGAAATCGAAAGTTAAGTGGTGACGACCCCTGCTGCGGGCCACGGCATGCTGGATGTGCTGGTCATCGGCGGCGGCAACGCCGCCCTGTGCGCCGCGCTCACGGCGCGCGAGGCCGGCGCGTCGGTGCTGCTGCTGGAGGCCGCGCCGCGCGCCTGGCGCGGCGGCAACAGCATGCACACGCGCAACCTGCGCTGCATGCACGCCGCGCCGCAAGATGTGTTGACCGACGCCTACCCCGAAGAAGAGTTCTGGCAAGACCTGTTGAAAGTGACCGGCGGCAAGACCAACGAGGCGCTGGCGCGGCAGGTCATTCGTGCATCAGCCACCTGCCGCGGCTGGATGCAGCAACACGGCGTGCGCTTTCAACCCTCGCTTTCCGGCACGCTGCACCTGAGCCGCACCAACGCCTTTTTCATGGGCGGTGGCAAGGCGCTGGTCAACGCCTACTACCGCAGCGCCGCGGCGCTGGGCGTGGAAATTCGCTATGACAGCCCGGTGCACAGGCTCGACCTGGCCGGTGGCCAATTCCGCGCCGCGCTGCTTGAAAACGGCGAGCGCATCGCCGCGCGCAGTTGCGTCGTGGCCGCCGGCGGGTTCGAGTCGAACCTGGCCTGGCTGCGGGAAGCCTGGGGCCAAAACGCGCTGGGCGAATGGCCGGCAGAACAGTTCCTGATCCGTGGCACGCGCTTCAACCTGGGCGTGCTGCTGAAGGAGTTGCTGGCGCAGGGCGCCGACGCCGTGGGCGACGCCACGCAGGCCCACATGGTGGCCATCGACGCGCGTGCGCCGCTGTTCGATGGCGGCATCGTGTCGCGGGTTGATGCGGTGTCGCTGGGCATCATGGTCAACCGCGACGGCCGGCGTTTCTACGATGAAGGCGAAGACTTCTGGCCCAAGCGCTACGCGCTGTGGGGCCGCCTGGTGGCGCTGCAACCGGGCCAGGTGGGCCACTGCATCATCGACGCCAAGGCCATCGGCCGCTTCATGCCAACCGTGTTCAAGGCCGCACAGGCCGACACGCTGGCAGGCCTGGCCCAGCAGCTTGGGTTGAACGAGGCCGCACTGCTGCAAACCGTGCACGAGTTCAACGCCGCGTGCCGGCCCGGTGAGTTTGACCATGCGGTGCTGGACGGATGCTTCACACTTGACCTGACCCCACCCAAATCACACTGGGCGCGGCCCATCGACACGCCACCGTTCTACGGCTACACGCTCAAACCTGGCGTCACCTTCACTTATCTCGGCGTGAAGGTGGATGAAACCGCTGCGGTGCACTTCGGCGCGCAACCCAGCCCCAACCTGTTCGCCGCTGGCGAGTTGATGGCCGGCAACGTGCTGGGCCAGGGCTACACCGCGGGCGTGGGCATGACCATCGGCACCGTGTTCGGCCAACGCGCCGGGAAGGAGGCCGCGCATGCTGCCCTTGCTGCAACTGGTTGAACAGGCCGAGGCCGGCCGCGTGCTGCAAATCTGCAACGCCTGCCGTTATTGCGAGGGCCACTGCGCGGTGTTCCCAGCCATGGCGCGGCGCCTGGAATTCCCCGCCGCCGAGCTGCACTACCTGGCCAACCTGTGCCACCAGTGCGGCGCCTGCCTGCATGCCTGCCAGTACGCCGCCCCGCACGAGTTTGCCGTGAACGTGCCGCGCGCCCTGGCCGCGGTGCGCAACACCACGTATGCCGATTACGCCTGGCCGCCGGCCTTGGCCAGCCTGTATCAACGCCGCGGCCTGAGCCTGGCCGCAGCCCTGGTGGCGGCCTTGACGCTGTTCCTGGTGCTGATGCTGGGGCGCACGAACAACGTTTGGCATGAGCCGATGGCGGGCGACTTCTACCGCGTCTTTCCGCATGGCTTGATGGTGGGTTTGTTCGCGCCGGTGTTTGCCTTTGCGCTGCTCGCCTTGGGCATCGGCGTGACGCGCTTTTGGCGCGCGGCACCGCCCGGGCCAGCCAGTGCAGCGGCCGCCGCGGATGCCGCGTATCAAGCCCTGAGCCTGCAACACCTGGGCGGCGGCCATGGCCTGGGCTGCCCGAACGACAGCGACGCCTTCAGCCTGGCGCGCCGCCGCGCGCATCACTTCACGTTCTACGGTTTCATGTTGTGCTTTGCCGCCACTTGCGTGGCCACGCTGTACCACTATGCCTGGGGTTGGAAAGCGCCCTATGCACTGAGCAGTTTGCCTGTGTTGCTGGGCACGCTGGGCGGCGTGGCGATGGTGCTGGGCACCACGGCGCAGGCCTGGCTGCTGCGCCGGCGCGACCCCGAGTTGAGCCTGCCCGGACAGCCCCGGCACGACCAGGCCTTCATCGCCCTGCTGTTCGCCGTGGCCAGCACCGGCCTGGCCTTGCTCGGCCTGCGCCACACCAGCGCCATGGGGCTGTTGCTGGCCGTGCACCTGGCGTGCGTGATGGCGCTGTTCCTGACGCTGCCCTACGGCAAGTTCGCGCACGGCCCCTATCGCGCCGCGGCGCTGCTGAAGTGGGCGCTCGAAAGGCGCCAACCGAACCGGGCGGGGTTGGCCAGCGACTAACCGCGCGGCCGAGTGGCCTGCCCGGCCCAGGCCGCAAAGGACAAGATCCCACGCCCTACACTCGCTGGTCGAGAACTCGCCTGCAAGGCAGTGGAACCGTGATGGCAGCAAGCAATCTTCAGCATCAGGCCGCGGTGGCGAAGCATGGCGCATGGACGGCCATGGCCATCAAGCTGCCTGATGGCACGTACACGCGCGAAGCTGCGGTGGATCACCGCCTCAACCGGATCTTGCAGGTCTGCAGCGATGTGCTGCGCAAACCGCTGGCTGAATGCCGGGTGCTGGATCTGGCGTGCCTGGAAGGCCACTATGCGATCGAGTTCGCCCGCCACGGCGCCGAAGCGCTGGGCATCGAGGGGCGCCAGGCCAGCGTGGCGAAGTGTGACTTCGCCGCGCAGGCGCTTGGGCTGCAACGCTGCACGTTCGTGCAAGACGATGTGCGCAACCTCAGCGCCACGAAGTACGGCAGATTCGACATCGTCATCTGCTCGGGCTTGCTCTACCACCTGCCGGCGCACGATGCCTGGGGCCTCATCAAGGCCATGCACGCCGTTTGCACCGGCGTGGTGGTGTTGGACACCTTCATCGCTCTTGCCAGTCAGCGCACGGTGGAACTGGAGGGCAGCACCTACCACGGCCACGTGTATGGCGAACACGACGAGACCGAAACCGAGGCCCAGCGGCGCAACAAGCTGTGGGCATCGCTCGACAACACGGCCAGCTTCTGGTTCACCGAGGCCTCACTGATGAACCTGCTGGCGCGGGCCGGCTTCACGTCCACGCTCGATGTGTTGGCGCCCACCATGCCGGGCAACCTGCGGGATCGAAAGACCTACGTGTCGATGAAGGGCACGCGCGTTCGGGTGTTGACATCAGACCCCACCGACCAGCAAGCGCCGGTGGACATGCCCGAAGGCGCTAACCCACGGTTCGATGCGTCGCAGGTGCGCCGCAGCAATCTCTTCGTCACCGCCAAGCGGGTGCTGCCGCCCGGCTTGAAAGAGGCGATCAAGCCGGTGCTGCGCCTGGTGAAGGTGCTGCCCGCCGACACCACCCCCGAGTTCCAGCGCAAGCGCGACAAGCGCTGAAGCTCACGCCGCACGCGCGAAACCGGCACCGCCCGGCACCACCGCCTGCAACATCATCAACACCAGGCGGCGCAGGCCGGCCCAGGCGTCGCCCGGCCAGGCCGGGTGCGGCAGACCCTTGACCAGGCCATCACAAATGCTGGCCGCTTGCAGCCACTGTGCCAGCTCTTGCGCCTTGAGCCGCGGCAGCACGCGCTCGAACAACTTTTCCCGCGTGCCCCACACGCGCGCTTCGCGCAGGGCCAGCGCCAGGGGCTGGCCAGCGGCGGTGGCGTCTTTCACACGCTTGAGTGCGCGAATGTCTTCAGCCAGCGTCCAGTGCACCAGCACGGCAGGTTCACCTTCGTCGCGCAGCCCGTCGAGCATGCGCAGCGCGCGCGCCGCCTGGCCGCCGAGCACGGCCTCGCCGAGCTTGAACAGGTCGAACCGCGCCACGTCGAGCACCGCGGCTTCGATGTGCTCGAAGCGCAATTCGCCTGGCGGATGCAGCAGGCCCAGCTTCAACACTTCCTGGTGCGCGGCCAGCAAGTTGCCTTCAACTTGATCGGCAAAAAACGCCAGCGTGCGCGCGCCTTCGTCGCCGGCCGCCACGCGGTGGTTCTGCCGTGCCAGGCGCTGCGCAATCCAGGCCGGCAGCGCTTTGCGCTCCACCGGCTCCACGCGCAAGGTTGCGCCGTGGGCATCGAGCGCGCTGAACCAGGCGCTCTTGGTCTGCTGGCCATCCAGCCGCGGCAGTTGAATCAGCGTGAGCACGTCGTCGCTCATCTGCTGGCAATAGCGTTGCAGCGCCTCGGAGCCTTCCTTGCCCGGCTTGCCCGAGGGGATGCGGATGTCGATGATCTGCCGTTCGCTGAACAGGCTTTGTGACTGCGCCGCACCGAGCAAGCCACTCCAGTCGAAGTGCGCGCCGCTGACGTTGAACACCAGGCGCTCGCTGTAGCCCTGGGCGCGCGCGGCGGCGCGCAGCGCGTCCAGCGCCTCCTGCGCCAGCAGCGGCTCATCGCCGTGCACCGTGTACAGGTTCTTCAGCCCCTTGGCCAGGTGGCCCGTCAATTGATCAGCACGCAGTTGCATGTGAGGTGGCGGCTACAGGCGGATCGCCGCCAGGCGGCGCATCACCTGCTGCACCACATCGAGCTGCATGTCGCGGTACAGCTGCTCCTCTTCCTGGGCCTTGCCCAGGGCCGCGGCCTCGCTCGTGCTCAGGTCGCGCGTAAGCAGCAGTTCCCCCGCCGGCATCAGCTCGCGCCCACCCGGCGTGCGCGCGCGCAGGTGCACGCGCAGGCGCAGTTGCAGCTCGCGCACCTGCGCCGCGGCGGTGGAGGCGACCACGGCTTTCTCGCGCGCATC
>JAYUHT010000374.1:0-11463 GCA_043766725.1 Burkholderiales bacterium
GGGCCAGCCTGGGGCGCGCCATCTTGCTGGCCGCGCCGTGGCTGATGAAGGGCCTGTCGGTGGCCGGCACGGCGGCCATGTTCCTGGTGGGCGGCAGCATCCTGGTGCATGGGCTGCCGCTGATCGAACATGCCGTTTCGGCCGCCACGGCGCCCCTCGGCGCCGCGCTGCAATGGCTGGCGGCCGCCTTGGCCGACGCCGCGGTGGGCATCGCCGCCGGCGGCGCGGTGCTGGCCGTGGTGGTGGGGGGTCGAAAGCTGCTGGCGCCTGCGCCGAAGGCCTGACCCGCCACGCCACAGAACGATCTAACCAGGGCTGTGGGTAAGTGGTGGCTCGTCTACAGGCGAGCCCCGCAAGCCGAGGGCTATCCCGTTTGCAAACGGCCCAGCGCGCCCGCCCATTTCGGCAACAGACTCAGGCGGACTGCCTGCGAGGGATCGGGCGCATTGCGCAGCTCGCTGATCATCACGATGCCACCGGTTGCGCGGTGAAACACGAAGCGCCCGGTCTGCGCGAAGCGATTGCCCGCCACGGTGATCGGCCCCAGCGAGTAGCGCGACGTCATGGCCAGCGTTGCGGGGTTGTAAGTGGCGAGGTGGGTAAAGCACTCGAAGACGCCATCAATCCGAGCGTCGCAGTTGGGTGCATCGCCACGTGCGCCACACCGGACACGGCATGGGAGTGTGTCAACACGTCGGCGCCGGTGGCCGTGTCCAGCAAACGCATGTCGTTGGAATTGAAAGCCTGGTTGCCGAAAACATGGACGCGGTTTCTGTCGTCGAAGGCCAGTGCACAACAGCCAGCGCGGTGGCAAATGGCGCCGCCGTCATCGGCTGCGCCGCAGCTGCCGACGCCAGCTTCAACACCGATATCGCTGCATCATGTCCAACGGCGGCATGCAGCCCCTTGGGCGTCAGCGAGACGGCCGTCGGCGCTTTGAACAAGGGCACGCTATGGGATTCGCCGGTGGCCAAGAGGTACACATTCAGCGCCGCTGCGGGCCGATTGGAGACCGTGACCACAGCGTCGAGCGCCGCGCTGTATGCGGCGTCTACCAAGTCATGCGGCAGCGTGATGCGGGTCGCCGCGTTCAGTGCAGCGATGTCAGGCTCGACCGGCGCGAAGTACCCCAATGCATACCGCACTGAAGCCACGAACGGGCTGCCGACAGCCTGTCGGGTGCAAGCCTTGTCCATGCAAAGCTCTACGCGCAACAGGTCGTCATAGGTTCCCAAGGGCAGAGTGAATGGCGTCTTCAGGTGCACCTGGAAGTCGATGCCAGCGTCTGTCGCGCGTGCGATGTCACCCACCAACTCAATGCCTTGACTGGTGTATGTGTAACGATAGAAATAACCCTCACCAGGCGGGTTGACGACCTGAAGCGATAGCGTCTGCGAGGGGATGCCGCGCCGATCGTCAACATCGCGCTCGATCGTGAGGGCGGTCTGCAAGAAACGCGCCCCGATGTCGTTGCCAGACGAATTCGGGCCGCCAGCGCCACCGCCGCAACCGTTGAGCAGCGCCGCCAGGCAAAGCGGCAAGGCGCGCCAATAGGTGAACCAAGTTGGTTTCATGAACTTCTTCTTCTCCCTGGAGGGTGTCAGCCAGTTGCGGCCCCCACCGCGCCCAACTGATGCCAGCGCCACGCCGTCGCCGCCACAATCGCCGCCATGCTTGAATCCGCACCCAATTTCCGCGACCTGGCCGGCATTGCCGGCCACGGTGGGCGTGTGGTTCGCGCCGGGAAGGTGTTGCGCAGCAGCCTGCTCACCGACCTGACCCCCGCTGACCTGAAACACCTGGTGCGCTACCCGGTGGGCTGGGTGTGCGACCTGCGCAGCCCCGATGAACGTGCGCAGGCCAGCGGCACCTGGCCGTTGGCCGATGCGGCGCAGACCATCACCGCCCCACATGCGGGCGATGTGACCGGTGCCCGCCCCGCCGCCTGGCATGAACGCCTGCAAGACCCGGCCTTCGATGAAGCGGCTGCGCGCGAGTACATGTTTGACGCCTATCGCCGCATGCCCCAGGCATTTGGCAGTGTGCTGGCACGGTTGCTCGAGCTGCTGGCCGATGAGGGCCAGGCGCCCGTGCTGGTGCATTGCGTGGCCGGGAAAGACCGCACCGGCTTCGTGTGCGCGATGTTGCTATCGGCCTTGGGCGCGCCGCAAGAGGCCATTCGCGCTGACTACCTGGCCAGCCATGTCTATGCCCAGCGCCAGTCTGCGCACGGCCCCTTGGCCTTGCCCGACGGCGTGGCGGCCAGCGCGCGTTCATTGGCGGCGCGCGCCATGCTGGCCCGGGTGGATGAGGCCTACCTGGATGCGGCGCTGGGCGAAGTGACGCGGCGCCACGGCAGTGTGCAAGCCTATTTGCAACAAGTGGCGGGTCTGGACGATGCGTTGCGCGGCGCGTTGCGCGCGCGCTTGCTGGTTGATGAATGAAGGGCGCTCAAACCTGCACGCGCATCACCTCGCTCATTCGGGCCGCCAGCTTGCGCATCGCGGCACTCACAGCTTTCAGTTTCGCCAGTTCTTGCCAGAACGCTGCCGCGCTCGGGCGCGCCCCGCTGGTCAGCGCGGCGGGGTTGGGCGCAAAGGGTTCGTAATCAGGCGCGACACCCAGCGTGGCATCCGGCCGCCAGCGCATGGGCAACATGTCATACACCGGCGCCAGCGTGAAGCGGCCCTTGGCCAGGTGTTCGCGCTGCACCGCCAGGCTCAGGTTGCCGGAATGCATGTCGCCGTTGCCGATCAAATGGCCAAAGTTCAACAAGGCCTGGGCTTGCGCGGCAGCGGGTGCGGGCAGCCGGCCCTGGCGTTCCAGCGCCGCGCAGCTTGCACCCCAATGGCGATAGGAATCAGGCACAAAGGCTTCGTGTGCGGCACCCAGGGCCACCACGTGGCACCGGCCGGCGGCGCCGACACGGTCGAAGCGCTGCGAAATCAAGTGGCTGCGTGTGCGCCCCGCCAACACCTGCGTGCCGGCCACCGCCACGCCATGGCGCGCCAGCACGTTGTTGGCCAGGTGCTCGGCATGCAGCAGGTCATGCCAGCGTTCGCCAAACGGCGTGCCGCGTGGCGGGCTGTACTTCACCAGCACCGGCTCACCCGTGTGCAGCCGAGCCAGGAATTTGGGCTGCTCGCCGCCTGCAGATGAGCCCGTCGGGCCGGTGTGCCGCTGGCCCAGGGCCAACTCATCCAGTGCAGCCTCAAGTTGCCGCGCCGGCAGGGCGGGCAAGGGCGGCCCGGGGTGGGTGTCGCCCAGGCTGATGGCGCCAGGTGAATCGGGCAGGTTCAGCGCAGCCAGCAAGACCTCTGTGAGCGTCCAGCTATCCGGGTTGCTGGCCAGGCCCATGGCACTCAAACGCTGCGCCGCCAGCCGACCCAAAAAACCCTGGGCTCGCAACGGCGCCAAGAACCAAGGCAGCTCGCCGCGGGTGATGGTTTCGAAGCCGTCGACGCGCACGTGCAGCACATCGCCTTGCAGCAAGGCCAGCTGCCCCAGGGCTTGCGGCACACCGCTTTCATCCACCCACCCCAGCGGCTGCTGCGCCGCGTGGCCCATGATGGCCTTGGGCACGCCATAACGGGTGGAGCGGCCGGCGCCCACCGTCAGCACCCGGCTGCTCAGTTCAGCGAGCAGGCGCGACACGGTAGGCTGGCTCTTACCCAGCGCCTGCTGCAGCTGTGCAGCCTTGCTCAGGCCGCGCGTGGCCAGCACAGACAGGGCGCGTGCTTGATCGGAATCGGGGTCGTCCATTTGAATAGAAACTTGCTCTCCACCTCAGAGGCAATATAGCCAAGTTCCGCAAGAAAATGAATAGATTATGAATAGAAAACGTATGCGTGATTGCAGCCCATCAAGGCGGCAGCAACGCTGCCAGCTTGCGCCGCAACAGCTTGCCGGCGTCAGAGCGCGGCAACTCGGCCACCAGGTGCACGGCCGACGGTTGCTTGATGCGCCCCAGTGCCGCGCCCAGCGCCTGGCTGATGCGCTGGCGCAAGGCGGCGGTGTCCTGCGCCGCTTGCGCGCTGGCCACCACAAAGGCCACCGGCGTCTGGCCAAAGCGCTCACTGGCCACACCCACCACGCCGCAATCGGCCACGCCCGGCACCGCGGCCAGCACGGCCTCAATCTCCTGCGGGTAGAGGTTCACGCCGCCGGAGATGATCATGTCGTCGGCGCGGTCGGTGAGGTAAAGGTAGCCGTTGGCATCGGCCCAGCCCACGTCACCCAGGGTCTGAAAGCCTTGCGCGCTGGTGCGTGTGGCGGTCTTGTCGTCAGCACCGAAGTAGCCGAACGCCGGCACGCCGGCAAAGAAGATGCGGCCGGTTAGCCCGGGCGCCAACTCCTTGTCGGCGTCATCCAGGATGTGAACCTCGCCGCGCCGCGCCCGGCCCACCGAGCCGGGGTGGGCTAACCAATCAAGTGAGTCGATCAGGGTCACCCCCACGCCTTCGCTGCCGGCGTAGTACTCCAGCAGGATCGGCCCCCACCATTCGATCATGGCGCGCTTCAGGGCCAGCGGGCACGGCGCCGCACCATGAACGGCCACCCGGTGCGCCGGCGCCGAAAACGCTGCACGTTGCGCAGCGGGCAGGGCCAGCAGACGCTGGAACATGGTGGGCACCCATTGGCTGTGGGTGATGCCGTCTTGCTGGATGTGGGTGAGCGCCTGCGCGGCGTCAAAGCGGTCCATCACCAGCACGCTGCCGCCGCCGGCGGTGATGGCCAGGCTGGTGCGCAACGGGGCGGCGTGGTACAGCGGCGCGGGCGCCAGGTAGCGCACCGCATCGCCGCCCAGTTCAAACAGTTCAAGCAGGTCGCGCGCAAAGGGCGGCAGGCCGTCGTAACCCGGCGCCAGCAAGGGCCGGCACACGCCCTTGGGCGCGCCCGTGGTGCCCGAGGTGTAGAGCATCAGGGCGCCCGGCGTTTCGTCAATGATCGGCGTGCTCGCAGCGCGTGCCTGGCTCGCTTCGCCGTCAGCGTAGCCCGGCACGCTGCCACCCACGCTCAGCCAATGCGCTACGTTCGGCGCCAGCGCCGGCAAGGTGGCGGCCAGGGCAGCACACCCGTGATGCGCCCACACCAGCTTGGCGTTGCAGTTGTTGATGATGTAGGCCGCCTCGGGCGGCGCCAGCGTGGTGGGCACCGGTGTGATGTAAAGACCGCAGCGGTACGCCGCCCAAACGAAGGCAAAGATGTCAGGCCCGTTGGGCAACAGGCAAGCCACGTGGTCGCCACGAACCAGGCCGCATTCCCGCAGCACCTGTGCCAGCCGGTTGGCCTGGTCTTCCAGCTCGCCATAGCTGGTGCTGCGGCCGCGGTGCAGCAAGGCGCTGCGCCGCGGCGCGCGGCGGGCGTGTTCGCGCAGGCCGCGATCTAGCATGCCAAACCTCCGGTTGCAGTGGACATCGCGGCTGTCACAAATCACCCAAGGCGGTTTCAACCATTTGCTTGAACTGGCCCCGGTCGTTCAGCGCGTTGGCTTGCAACAAGGCCAGCTTCACCAGGAAGATTTCGGCTTTGTCTGGGCCGACGGCGTCAATGGCCACGGCCAGGGTGTCGTAGACGTCTTCCAGCGCGGGGGTGCTCAATGTGGACTCGGCCATGGCAGCTCTCATTGCGGCAGTGCATGTTGAAGGGCGGCTTGCAGGCGCAGCGCATCCAACACCAACCAGCGCGCGCAAACATGTTGATCAGGCCGCAGCAGATAGGCAGCACCTGGGGCCGGTACACCATAGCGCAGGCGGCATTGGCCGGCAGCATCGGCCAAGGTGTTGTCGGCGCCGGCAACGGGCTGACTTGAACCCAAGGCGGTTACCTTCACCGGCACGCCGTGTGCACGTGCATCGCTAACCACCTGCTGCACCGAAGCCGGCACTGCTGCACCGTTGCTGAAGAACAGCAGATCAAAGCCGCCACCAAGGTGGTCGAGCAAGAAATCACCCTCGGACAGGCGCACGTTCACCGGCGGTGCGCCATGGCCTGGGCCGGCATTGAATGCGGCGTTGTCATCGCCTGCCGCGTTCAGCGTTGAGAGCGTGTATTCATGCGGCCGTGACGTGCGCCAGTGGTACAGCGGCCGCACGAACGCTTGCGTGAGCGACAGCGACAACACGGCGTCGCGCAGCAACCTGAAGCCGCGGCTGGGCGGGGCCATGAAACGCGTGCTCTTGCCTGCTTCTGCAATGATTTCTCGCGCCGCGCCCACGCGCTCGGCGCTGAAGTTGGCCAGCAGCCTTTCATTGGCCAGGCCCTTGGCCACGCATGCCAGGTGCCAGCCGAGTGACTGCGCATCTTGAAACGCCGTGTTGGCGCCGCGCACGCCGAAGATGGGCAGCAGGTGCGCTGCGTCGCCCACGAACAGCGTGCGGCCGTGCACATAGTGCGGCAGGGTGAGGGCACGCGCCGAATACACCGAGCACCAGTCCATTTCCCAGGGCGTGCCGGCGTGGCCGATCATGGTGAGTTGCGCATCGATGCGCTGCTTCATCGACTGGGGCTGCAGCGCTTCATCAGGTGTTTCGCCCGCGGGCAATTGATAGTCCACGCGCCAGATGCCGTGCGGCTGGCGGTGCATCAGGATGGTGTTGCCGGGGTTCCAGTCGGGGTCGAAATAGGCGCGGCGTTCGGTGGGGTAGGGCAGGTCGATGCGGATGTCGGCGATCACGAACAGGGCTTCATAGGCGGCGCCCTCGAGCTTCAGGTTCAAGGCAGTGCGAACGCCCGAACGGCCGCCGTCGGCCGCGACCAGCCAGTCAGTGCTTTGCTCGTATTCTCCAGCCGGCGTGTCGATCAAGCAGTGCGCGTGATCGGCGCCGTGCGTCACCTGCACCAGCTTGTTACCCCGGCGCAGCTCGATCAAGGGTTGCGCCGCGCAGGCATCAAGCAAGTACTCTTCCAGATACTGCTGCTGAATGTTGTGCATGGGGAAGAAGCGCTCGTTTTCGTCATGCGGGCCCTCCATGCGAAAGACCAATTGCCTGCGGTAGAACGAATTGCCGAAGCGCCAGGGCAGGCCGTTTTCAACCATGCGCGCGGCCACACCCACTTGCTGAAGGATCTCCATCGAACGGCGTGTGAAGACGATGGCGCGGCTGCCCGCGCTGACCTGCAACTCCTGGTTCAACACCACGCTGGGCACGCCGTGGCGCGCCAGTTCCAGTGCCGTCACCAAGCCCGCCGGGCCGGCGCCCACGATCACCACTTTCTTGCGCGGCTGCGGCGGGTGCTCAGTGGGCAACCAGGGTTTGAAGACCTGGTAGCGGTAGTAGAGCGAAGCGCGGGCTTCGGTGGGTGGCTGGTGCATGGCTGTGGTTCTACACCGTCGGGCGGCGGAATTGCTCAGGGTTTCATGGCTGCCAGCGCAAGGGCGCGCCATGCAAGCGGGCTCGCGCTTCGCGCTTGTGGTAGCCTGATATGGCTTCAGTGACCCATACACCCATATGAAGACCACCATTGATATTTCTGACGCCGTCTTGCTCCAGGCCAAGCGCTTGGCCGCGCGCAGTGGCACCACCGTCAAGGCCTTGGTCGAGCTGGGTCTGCGGCGGGTGATTGCTGAAAAGGCGAAGGATGCCGGCTTTGAACTCGTGCCTGTCACCGACAAGCTCCCCGTCAACCCGAGCCAGGAGCCAGGCTTAAGCTGGGCACAGACGCGCGATGTCATCTACGAAGGGCGCGGCACATGATCGCGGTGGACACCAACATCCTGGTCTATGCCTTTCGTGAGTCGTCACCCTTTCATGCGCAGGCGCTGGTTTGCCTGAAGCGCCTGGCTGAAGGCAGGCAAGCCTGGGCCGTTCCGTGGCCCTGCGTGCACGAGTTCCTGGCCATCGTCACCCACCCCAAGATCCCACCCGGTCCGGCCACGATGGAGGTCGCATTCGGCGCGGTCGAAGCGTGGATGGCTTCGCCAACGTTGGCCTTGCTGGCCGAATCGGGCTCGCATTGGGCGGAACTGAGAGCCCTGCTCACAGCCGGGCGCGTGCAAGGCGGCATGGTGCATGACGCCCGCATCGCCGCGCTGTGCATGCAGCATGGCGTGCGCGAGCTGTGGAGCGCTGACCGCGACTTTGGCCGCTTTGCCGCGCTGAAGGTGCGCAACCCGCTGGTGGGCGGCTAACCGGGTGCCCGCGCTGACCATGCAAGCCTTCACCTACACCGCCAACCCTTCGCGCATCGTCTTCGGTGTGGGCGCCTTGCGCGAGCTGCCGGCTGAACTGGAACGTTTGGGTGCGCAGCGTGCGCTGGTCGTGTGCTCGCCCGAGCAGCAGGATGCCGCGCAAGGCGTGGCTGCGCTGCTGGGCGACCGTGCGGTCGGCGTGTTCGCGCAGGCCGCCATGCATGTGCCGATTGAAACCGCACGCGCCGCGCGCGAAGAAGCCCGGCGCTTGACCGCCGACTGCGCCGTGGCCATTGGCGGCGGCTCCACCACCGGGCTGGGCAAGGCGATTGCGCTGGAGAGTGGCCTGCCCATCATCGCCATTCCCACCACCTATGCTGGCAGCGAGGTCACGCCCATTTACGGCCTCACAGAAGGCGGCGTGAAGAAGACCGGCCGTGACGCCCGCGTGCTGCCGCGCACCGTGATCTACGACCCCGAACTGACGCTGACCCTGCCGCTGGGTTTGACCGTGACCAGCGCGCTCAACGCCATCGCCCACGCCGCAGAGGGCCTGTATGCGCACGACGGCAACCCGGTGGTCGCCTTGATGGCCGAGGAGGGCATTCGCGCCAGCGCGCAGGCCATCATCAACCTTTCACTTCAGCCGCAAGACCTGGAAGCGCGCAGCAACGCCCTGTATGGCGCCTGGCTGTGCGGCACCGTGCTGGGCAGCGTGGCCATGGGCCTGCACCACAAGCTGTGCCACACGCTGGGCGGCAGCTTTAATTTGCCGCATGCCGAGGTGCACACCGTGGTGCTGCCGCATGCCCTGGCCTACAACGCGCAAGCCGCGCCGCAGGCCATGTGGCGCATCGCGCGGGCGCTGGGGGCCAAAGGAAGGGAGCCCATGGCGGCGCCGCGTGCCGTGCACGAACTGGCTCTGGCCGCAAAGGCCCCGACCTCGCTCAAGGCGATTGGCATGACTGAAGACGGGCTGGACCGCGCCGCCGACCTGGCCGTACAGAACCAGTATCCCAACCCGCGCCCGCTGGAACGCGCGGCGCTGCGCGCCTTGCTGCAGCGCGCCTTTGACGGTGCCGCGCCCGAGGCCTGACCCATGATCAACAAACTCGTTGCCACCCCGCAAGCCGCCCTGGCCGATGTGCCCGATGGCGCCACCATCATGATCGGTGGCTTCGGCACCGCCGGCTTACCTGATGAGTTGATCAGCGCCCTCATTGCGCAGGGTGCCAAAGACCTGACCATCGTCAACAACAATGCCGGCAATGGCGACACCGGCCTGGCCGCGCTGCTGGCCACCGGGCGCGTGCGCAAGATCATTTGCAGCTTTCCGCGGCAAACTGACTCCTGGCATTTCGACAAGCTGTACCGCAGCGGCGCCATCGAACTCGAACTGGTGCCGCAGGGCAACCTGGCCGAACGCATTCGCGCCGCGGGTGCGGGCATCGGCGGCTTCTTCACGCCAACGGGCTATGGCACGGATTTGGCGAAGGGCAAGGAGACGCGGCAGATCGACGGCCGCTGGTACGTGCTGGAAAGCCCGATCCATGCCGACTACGCCCTCATCAAGGCCGAGCGCGGTGACCGCTGGGGCAACCTCACTTTTCGCAAGACGGCGCGCAATTTCGGCCCCGTCATGGCCAGCGCCGCCAAAGTGACGGTGGCCACGGTGCACGAGGTGGTGGAACTCGGAACGCTCGACCCCGAAGCCGTGGTCACGCCTGGCCTGTATGTGAAGCGCGTGGTGCACATTTCGCGTGCCGCCACCAGCGGTGCCGGCTTCAAGGCAGCAGCATGAGGATCGCCATGCAAAAGTGGAGCAAAAACGAGATGGCCCAGCGCGTGGCGCGCGACATCGAAGACGGCATGGTCGTGAACCTGGGCATCGGCCTGCCCACCCTGGTGGCCAACCACCTGGGGAGCGAGCGCGGGGTGATGATGCACAGCGAAAACGGCGTCATCGGCTTTGGCCCGGCGCCTGCCCCAGGCGAAGAAGACTACGACTTGATTAACGCTGGAAAACAGCCGGTCACCTTGCTGGCCGGCGGCTGTTACTTCCACCACGCCGACAGTTTTGCCATGATGCGCGGCGGCCATATCGACGTGTGCGTGCTCGGCGCCTTTCAGGTGGCCGCCAATGGCGACCTGGCCAACTGGCACAGCGGCGAGGCTGATGCCATTCCTGCCGTGGGCGGCGCGATGGACCTGGCCACGGGGGCCAGGCGCACCTGGGTGATGATGGAACATTGCACCAAGGCGGGTGAACCCAAGGTCGTTGCAGCGTGCAGCCTGTCGCTCACGGGCCTGGGCTGCGTGAGCCGCATCTACAGCGACCTGGCGGTGTTGGAAGTCACGCCGCGCGGCGTGCTGGTACTGGAGATGGCAAGTGGCGTGACGTTCGCCGAGCTGCAAGCGCGCACCGGTGCCGTGCTGTTTGAAAGTACCGTCAACGGTTAATCGAGGTCGCTCCTGAGTGACGAGCGCATGGCCAGCCGGCGCGAGCTGGCCCCACACCGCACGCGGCTACCTGGCAATCGCCCGGCGCACGGCCGCGAGCTGCGCATCGTCGCGCAGGGTCGGTGGGCCCGCGGTGGCGCTGCGCACACCGAGTTCGCGCCAGAGCGCATCGAGATCAACCACTTCCGGTCGGTCTTTCATGCGCCCGTAGAGTTCGCTCAAAGTGTGCAGGCCCCCCGCGGCGTCGGCCGCAGCCAGCACGCGCTCAACCGGCCAGGCCACCGCATAGCTGCCGCCCGCGGCCAGCAGCCCTTGCAGCGCTTCGCGCAAGCCGCCGCGCGTGGCGTTGGCGCGGCGCATCTGCACGTCGGCGAGCAGGCAGAACAGGGCGCCGCCCCAATAGGTGCGGCCCCAGGTCGGCGTGCCGTCCAGCCCGCGGTCGCCAGCCTGCGGCTGGCCTTGCGGCAACCCGCTCACCAGCTCGCCCCACCAGTGCGCGGCGGGGTTCATGCCGGCGAGCACGCGCGTGGCGCCCTCGGCGTAGGTGGCGATGCCTTCGTGCAACCAGCGCTGCGGCCGCGCCAGTTGCGGGACCGCGAGGTGCAGCATTTCGTGAACCAGGATCCAGTCCTGGTCGAGCTGCGCGGCACGCGTCTCGCGGCCCAGGCGGATGCGCAGGAAGGGTTCGGGTTCGGCAAAAGCGGTGCCGCCCTTGACGCCGGCGCCTTCCACCGCATGCAGCACGACTTCGAAACGCGCCAGCG
Source organism: Burkholderiales bacterium (assembly GCA_043766725.1). GTDB lineage: Bacteria > Pseudomonadota > Gammaproteobacteria > Burkholderiales > Burkholderiaceae_C > Rubrivivax. Next base: position 11,356 of record JAYUHT010000374.1, read on the forward strand.
GCAAGCTGCCAAGGTAGAGCGCAACGGCGTTCGCGGCCCGCTCGACCCAGGCCAAGGCGTCGTGCACCAGCGCTGCCTGGAAGCCGTCGTCGAATTGAAGCTCGATGT
>JAYUHT010000375.1:0-11434 GCA_043766725.1 Burkholderiales bacterium
GACGGCCTTCAGGAACAGCGCCTTGATCCCGGCCTTGAAGTCGGCCGTCCACAGCCCCGGGTTCTCGAGCTTGATCTGGTTGATCAGGTCGATGCCGAAATTGCAGTGCATCGACTCGTCGCGCAAGATGTACTGGTACTGCTCGGCCGCGCCGGTCATCTTGTTCTGCCGGCCCAGCGCGAGGATTTGCGTGAAGCCGACGTAGAAGAACAGGCCTTCCATCAGGCAGGCAAAGACGATCAGGCTCTTGAGCAAGGTCTGGTCGTTCTCGGGCGTGCCGGTCTTGAAGTGCGGGTCGCTGATGGCTTCGATGAAGGGGATCAGGAACTCGTCTTTGTCGCGGATCGACGCCACCTCGTGGTAGGCGTTGAAGATCTCGCTTTCATCCAGGCCCAACGACTCGACGATGTACTGGTAAGCGTGCGTGTGGATGGCTTCTTCGAAGGCCTGGCGCAGCAGGAACTGGCGGCATTCGGGCGACGTGATGTGGCGGTAGGTGCCCAGCACGATGTTGTTGGCGGCCAGTGAATCGGCGGTGACGAAGAAGCCCAGGTTGCGCTTGATCAAGCGGCGCTCGTCGTCAGTCAGGCCGTTCGGATCTTTCCATGTGGCGATGTCACGCGACATGTTGATCTCTTGCGGCATCCAGTGGTTGGAGCAGGTGGCCAGGTACTTCTCCCAGGCCCACTTGTACTTGAACGGCACCAACTGATTCACGTCAGTCTGGCCGTTGATGATGCGTTTGTCCGCGGCGCTGACGCGGCGTGCCGGATCCGGCTTGGCTGCCTTGGCCACCGCGGGTGCTGCGCGCGCCGTAACGGTGTTGCCCGCAGTCTGCGGCTCGACAGCGGTGACGCCATCACCGAGGGCCGCACTGCGCGGTGACGCTTGCACCGCCTGCACATCGCGCTGCGGCGCGGAGGTGGCGGCGAGGATTGAATTCGTCGGTGTACTGCGAACTTCGTCTTCCCAAACAAGCATGTGTGTCACGTCCTATGGGGTCGAATTATCTGATCGATGCGCGCGAACACCAAGCAATACAACGCGCGGCTCAACACTTGAAAGCGATGTTGTTGCACATACGCATCGCTCAACGCATTGCCACTGACTTGCATTGGCCGCACACACCAAACATCTTCGTGCATAGGCGCGTGAGTGGGGTGATGCGCATCACTGGCAGGCTTCGCAATCCGGGTTGTCGATGGCGCAGAACTTCACGTCACTGCCAGGCACATCATCGGCTGCCGCGCCACCCACTCCAGCACCGCCCGAAGCCAGCGCGCCTTGCGAGGTGACCGCATTCATCGCCCCGGCATGCACGGTCGACTTCTCGGCGTGCGTGGCACCCATGGTGCGCAGGTAGTAGGTGGTCTTCAGCCCGCGCAGCCAGGCCAGGCGGTAGGTCTCGTCGAGCTTCTTGCCCGATGCGCCGGCCATGTAGATGTTGAGCGACTGCGCCTGGTCGATCCACTTCTGGCGCCGTGCACCGGCCTCGACCAGCCAGCGCGGTTCGACCTCGAAGGCGGTGGCGTACAGGCTCTTCAATTCGGGCGGCACGCGGTCGATCGGGCGCAGCGAACCATCGAAGTGCTTCAGGTCCATGATCATCACGTCGTCCCACAAGCCCAGGCGCTTCAGATCGCGCACCAGGTACTCGTTGATGATGGTGAACTCGCCCGACAGGTTGCTCTTGACCGACAGGTTGCCGAAGCAAGGCTCGATGGACGCATCAACACCGATGATGTTGGAGATGGTGGCCGTGGGCGCAATGGCCACGCAGTTGCTGTTGCGCATGCCATGCAGCTTGATGCGTTCGCGCAGGCTCGCCCAGTCCATGCTCACCGAGCGGTCGACCTCGACATGGCCGCCGCGCTCGCGCTCCAGCAATTCGAGTGAATCGATGGGCAGCACGCCGCGATCCCAGAGCGAGCCGCGGTAGCTGGAATAGCGGCCGCGCTCTTCGGCCAGCTCGGTGCTGGCCCAGTAGGCGTGGTAGCACACGGCCTCCATGGAGCGATCGGCGAACTCCACCGCCGCGTCGCTGGCGTAGGGCGTGCGCAGTTGGTACAGGCAATCTTGAAAGCCCATGATGCCCAGCCCCACCGGGCGGTGGCGCAGGTTGGAGTCGCGCGCCTTCTTCACCGCGTAGTAGTTGATGTCGATGACGTTGTCGAGCATGCGCATCGCCGTGGCCACGGTGGCCTTGAGCTTGACTTGATCGATCTGGCCGTCTTTCAAGTGCCGCACCAGGTTCACCGAGCCCAGATTGCAGACCGCGATTTCGCTGTCGCTGGTGTTCAGCGTGATCTCGGTGCACAGGTTGCTCGAATGCACCACGCCGACATGCTGCTGCGGGCTGCGCACATTGCAGGCATCTTTGAACGTGATCCAGGGGTGGCCGGTTTCAAACAGCATCGACAACATCTTGCGCCACAGGTCCTTGGCCGGCATGCGCCTGAACAGCTTCAGCTCGCCGCGATCCACCTGCGCTTCATAGGCCACGTAGGCGCGCTCGAACTCGATGCCGAATTTGTCATGCAGATCAGGGCAGGTGCTGGGCGAGAACAGCGTCCACTGGCCGCCTTCCATGACCCGCTTCATGAACAGGTCGGGGATCCAGTTCGCGGTGTTCATGTCGTGCGTGCGGCGGCGGTCGTCACCGGTGTTCTTGCGCAGCTCCAGGAACTCTTCGATGTCGAGGTGCCAGCTTTCAAGGTAGGCGCAGACCGCGCCCTTGCGCTTGCCGCCCTGGTTCACAGCCACGGCCGTGTCGTTCACCACTTTGAGGAACGGCACCACGCCTTGGCTCTTGCCGTTGGTGCCCTTGATGTAGCTGCCCAGGGCGCGCACGCGCGTCCAGTCGTTGCCCAGGCCGCCGGCGTACTTTGAAAGCAGTGCGTTTTCCTTCAGCGCTTCATAGATGCCATCGAGGTCGTCGGCCACGGTGGTGAGGTAGCAGCTTGAGAGCTGCGAGCGCCGTGTGCCGCTGTTGAACAGCGTGGGCGTGCTGCTCATGAAATCGAAGCTGGACAGCACGTTGTAGAACTCGATGGCGCGCGCCTCGCGGTCGATCTCGCCGAGCGACAGGCCCATGGCCACGCGCATGAAGAAGGCCTGCGGCATTTCAATGCGCTGCTCTTCAATGTGCAGGAAGTAGCGGTCGTACAGGGTTTGCAGCCCGAGGTAGTCGAACTGCAAATCGCGCTCGGGCTTGATCGCCGCACCCAGCCGCGCCAGGTCGAACTGCTGCATGCGCTCATCGAGCAACTCGCTCTTCACGCCCTGGCGGATGTAGCCGGGGAAGTATTCGGCGTAGCGCTCGCTCATCTGCGCCTGGGTGACTTCGCCGCCGAGGATTTCGCGGCGGATGGTGTGCAGCAGCAGCCGCGCCGTGGCGCGCGAATAGGCCGGGTCTTTCTCGATGTGCGTGCGCGCGGCCAGGATCGCCGCCTTGTAGACCTCGGCCAGCGGCACGCCGTCATACAGGTTGCGGCGTGTCTCGGCCAGGATGGGCTCGGCCCGCACTTCGCTGCCCAGCCCCGCGCAGGCCGATGCCACCAAGGCTTGCAGCGCGGCAAAGTCGAGCGGCGCGCGCTGGCCGGCGTCATCGGTCACATTCAATGGGGCCACCTTGGGCACCGTGGCCTGCTTCTCGCGCGCGCGTTCCTGCGTGCGGCGTTCGCGGTAGAGCACGTAGGCGCGCGCCACTTCATGGTGGCTGCCACGCATCAGGCCAAGCTCAACCTGATCTTGCACGTCTTCAATGTGGAACGTGCCGCCGCCGGGGCGTGAACGCAACAGCGCACGCACCACCGCTTCGGTGAGCACGTCGACCGTTTCGCGCACGCTGGCCGACGCTGCGCCCTGCGTGCCGTGAACAGCAAGAAAGGCCTTCATCAAGGCCACTGCAATCTTGCTCGGCTCGAACGCCACCACGGCGCCGTTGCGGCGAATGATTTGATAGCCCGCGTAAGCGGTGCTTGGTGGCAGAGCAGGCGTTGCAGACTGCGCTGGCAATGACATCTGTGCGGCCACACTTGCGACAGCTTGCATGGAGTCCCCTTGAATTCGGCAATGGTGTGAAGTGAGTGCGCGGGCCGCTGTGCGGCGCCCGCCCTGGCTGCTGTGCTGTCACGCCCGCGGCCCGGTGGGCCACGTTGCATTCAGCGCCTGTTCTGTAAAAGTTCTCTCGCGTTGCGCGGTTCTGGCGCCGCTAAGGCCGTGTCTAAAAAGAGGGTCGGTTGACCGTCAAAGCCAGACCGCACGGCTTGTTCAGCAAAACGCGAGAACACACTATATCTGGGGTTGATACGGGCAGCAAGCCACTACAGCTAGTGTTGACGCATTTGGTTACAAACGGACAAGATTGTCCTGTGCAAGCCGCGGTTTTGACGCGAGCGGGTTGACGCAAAGGCCTTTGCCATGCAAGCCACGCGCCAGGCGCGCCCAATCAAACCCGGCGCCGGGGTCGGCCTTGCGGCCGGGCGCCACATGCTCGTGGCCGGCCACATCTTGCAGGCTCGGGTAAGCCAGGCGGCAGGCCCGCAGCAGGCGTTTGAGTGCGCCGTATTGCGCGGCCTCGAAGCGCCCGCCTTCCAGGCCTTCGAGTTCGATGCCGATGGCGAAGTCGTTGCAATCCGCCCGCCCGCGCCAGGTCGACTGCCCCGCATGCCAGGCCCGTGCATCGCACGACACGAACTGCACGACCTGGCCTGCGCGCCGGACAAAAAAATGTGCCGAGACTTCCAAGCCGCGCAGCCCGGCGTAGTAGGGGTGCGCGTCGTGGTCCAGCGTATTGGTGAACAGGCGCAACACCGCATCGCCGCCAAAGTGCCCGGGCGGCAGGCTGATCGAATGAACCACCACCAAGCTGGGCAATACACCCGATGGGCGCGCACCATGGTTAGGGGATGCCACCACGCAGGCGGGCTGCCACCAGCCGGCGCGCCATGCCGCGCGCACGCTGCTGCGTCGGGCCAGGCTCACGGCGCCGGCGGCTCGTTGCGCTCGGGCGCGCCGTCGGCCACCTGCACGCCCAGGCGGGCCATGCGGTAGCGCATCTGGCGCAAGGTCAACCCCAGGCTGGCGCCCGCGGCCGTGCGGTTGTAGCGGTGCACATCCAGCGCACGTTCGAGGATGACGCGCTCCACGCCATCGAGATGCGCCTGCAAATCGGCCGGCAAAGGCGCTGGCGCGCTCAGCGCTTGATCAACTGAAGCCACGTGCACTTGCGTCGCGGGTAACGCGGGCGCATCGGGCAGCGCCGCGGCACCGGCCTCGTCCAGGCCCAGGTCGCCCGCAGAGATGATGTCTTGGCCCGACAACGCCACCGCGCGGTGCAGCAGGTTTTCAAGCTCGCGCACATTGCCCGCAAAGCCATACGCCGCCAACGCGGCCATGGCGCCGGGCGCCAGGGTGGGAGGCGGCTGCACGCCGGCGTCGCGGGCCAGGCGGTGCAACACGGCGGCGCAGATGTCGGCCAGGTCGGCCAAGCGCTCGCGCAGCGGCGGCATGTGGATCTGGATGACGTTGAGCCGGTAATACAAGTCTTGCCTGAAGCGGCTGGCGCGCACTTCTTCAGCCAGGTCTTTGTGCGTGGCGCTGACCAGGCGCACGTTCACCGCCTGCTCGGCCACCGCGCCGATGGGCCGCACGGCACGCTCCTGCACCACGCGCAGCAACTTGCTTTGCATGGCCACGGGCAGATCGCCGATCTCGTCAAGGAACAAGGTGCCGCCATGCGCGGCTTGGAAGAAACCTTCGCGGTCTTCGTTGGCGCCGGTGAATGAGCCTTTGCGAAAACCGAAGAACTCGGCTTCGAGCAGGTTTTCAGGTATGGCGCCGCAGTTCACCGCCACGAAGGGGTGGGCCGCGCGTGGCGAATGTTCATGGATGCTGCGCGCCACCAGTTCCTTGCCCGTGCCCGACTCGCCCTGCACCAGCACCGGGGCCATGCTGCGGGCCACGCGCACGATGAGCGAGCGCACCTGCTGCATCGGCGCGGAGCTGCCGATCAGCCGCGCGGAGGCGGTCATGGCCGGTGGCGCCGGTTCCTGTGCATCGGGCCGCTTTGGCCGCGCTCCCGCCGCCGGCACCGCGCGGCCCAGCGCCGAGGCCACGACGCTGCGGAACTGGCGCAGGTCCACCGGTTTGGTGAGGTAGTCATAAGCGCCGGCCTTGAGCGCTTCAACCGCGTTTTCGGCCGAGCCGTGCGCGGTGATGACGATGATGCGTTCGCTGCGACCGGCTTGTTCCAAACGTTGCAGCAGCTCCAGCCCGGTGCCGTCGGGCAGCCGCATGTCGGTGATCAAGGCGCTGAAGCGGCGCTCGCTCAGCAGGGCCCAGGCCTCGGCCACGCTGGCCGCCGTTTCCACCGCATAGCCTTCACGCACCAGCGTGAGTTCATACAGCGTGCACAGGTCAGGCTCGTCGTCCACCACCAGCAAGGGCAAAGGTTCGGGCGCGGTCATGGGTTTACCTTCAGGCTGCGCCTTCCGGAATTCGCCCTCGGGGCGGCCCAGCGGGCTCATGGCAAGTTGGGCGCCGTGGCGTCGGCAGCGGCGGGTGTGTTCTGGGCAGTGGCCGCAGCACGGCGCAAAGTGACTTGAAAGACGTTGCGGTTGCGCTCGCTCGGTGCGCGCTGCCGGTATTCAATGCTCGCGCCATGGCGTTGGCACAACTCGCGGCAAATGTACAAGCCAAGCCCCGTGCCGCGGCTGCGCGTTGAAAAGAAGGGCTCGAACAAGTAGCGTTCAACTTCGGGGGCGATGAGCGGGCTGTCACTGTCTACCAGCAGCACTGCGCTGGTGTCGTCGCGCACGGCCAGGCGCAGCACGATGGCCGCGCGCGCCGCGCTGCTGTGGCGGTGCGCGTTATCGAGCAGGTTGATGAGCACGCGGCGCAACTGCTCGGCATCGAACACCACGTTCAGGCGCTGCGCAGGCAGCTCCAGGCGCAGCCGGCTTTCCGGCCCGAGCACCAGCTCAACCGTGCGCGCCCACTCCGCCACCGCGTGGCTGACCAGTGCCGTGGCGTCGACTTCCTGGTAGGCCACCGGCGTGCCCGGCGCCAGTTCCATCACGTCGTCGACGATGCTTTTGAGCCGCAACACGTTGTCGGCCACCATCTGCGCCAGGCGCGCCTGCGGCGCGGGCAGCGGGTCTTCCAGCAACAAGGCGTTGGCTTGGGCGATGGCCGCAAGAGGGTTGCGAATCTCGTGCGCAATGCCCACCGACACGCGCCCCATGGCGGCCAGCTTTTCCTGCAGCAGCCGGCCTTGCGCGGTGCGCACATCTTCCAGCAGCAGCACGCACAACTCCTCGTGCGCCAGGCCGTTGCCGGCGTCAGCTTCGTCGGCCAGCGCCTGGCGGCGCGTGAAGCGCACGCGCAGGCGCAGGGTGCGCGTGCGCCCGTCGGCCAGGCCCAGCATCACATCGCGCCCGGCGTCGGGCCACTGCGCACTGGCGAAGGCCTGTGCGGCGGCTTGCGCCAGCGGCTGCCACAGCGGCGTGCTGTCGAGTTGGAACGGTGCGGCAGGTGCCAGGCCGCTGTCGTTGATCAGCGTGCGCGCCGCCGGGTTGGCCGCGCGCACACGCAAGCGGCCATCGACCACCAGCACACCATCGGCCATTTCCTCGATCACCAGCCGGTTGAGCTGCGCCTGTTGACGCGCCAGCTCCAGGCTGCCGCGTGCCGCCAGCTCCTCGCGCGCCAGCCGCCCGGCCAGTTCACCCGAGAGCAAGGTGATGACGAAAAAGCCCATGCCGGCCATGCCGGTCTGCGTCATCAGCACGGCGCTGTCCAGGCCAGTCAGGCTGGCACGCCAGGCCACGGCGAGCAACATCAACGCCACCGCCGACGCGGTGGCCAGCGCCTCTAACCGCGAACTCAACACGCCCGCCATGAGCACCGGCAGCACCAGCAAGGCAACGAAGTTGAAGCTGGCGCCCGGGTCCAGCGCATGCATGGCGATGAACGCGGCAATGTCCACGCCGATGGTGGCGAGCCATTGGCGCCGGCGCAGCGCGGCCGGGCTGCGCGGCAGGGGCTGCGCGTCAGATTCGATGCGCAGGCCGGGCAGCAGCCACAAGACCAGCGCCTGCGCGGCATAGGCCAGGCTGACCAGCACCAACGGCAGCGTTGAGCGCAGCCCGAGCATTGCGGTGGCCGCCTGCGCCACTACCAGGGCCACGCCCAGGGCCGCGCGCGCCGCGGTGTAGGTGCGAAAGATGCGGCTCAGCGCTGAATCTTGCGTGCGCAACATGCGCCGCATTTCGCGGCCCAGCTCGCGCGGGTCATGGTCAGCGGCAGCGCCCAGACGCCCCAGGCCGCCGGCGCTGTAGCTGTCAGCCGCCAGTTGGCTGTCCGTCAGGCCCTGGCTGTCGGCCGCCACGCCCAAGGCGCCAAACAGCGACTCTTCGGCGCGCCGCCCGGCGGAGGTGCGGCGTTCGTTGTAGCGCCGCTCGCCATGGCGGCGGTCGCTGGCGTCGCCGGGCGGGCTCATAAGGAAGTACCTTCGTGCTGCGCACTCCGGAATTCGCCCTTCGGGCGGCCGGGCGGGCTCATCGCGGCCCGGCCAGGCGGTGCGCTTCAGTGCAGTAACTGCCGCTGCCATCGACCACCGCTTCGCTGGCCGGCAAGTGCACGCCGCAATGCGTGCAACTCAACATGGCTTGCGGCTTTGCTGCTTGCTGTTGCTGCCGCCGCGCCACCGCCTTGGGCCGGCGCGAGGCCAGCCACCAGCCCACTGCCACCACCACCAGCAAGACGATCAGGTACTTCATGGCTTGGCTTTCTATGCGGCGCTGCGGCCCAGGACAACTTCAAACACAAAACGCGAGCCCGCGTAGGCCAACAACAGCAACACCGCCCCGGCATACAGCCAGCGCGTGGCCCGCCGGCCGCGCCAGCCGCGCCAATGGCGCCCGGCCAGCAGAGCGGCGAACACGGCCCAGCCGAGCAAGGAGAAAACTGTTTTGTGATCGACGCGAAGGTGGCCGGCCGTGGCCACGCCCAGCAACAACGCGGCCGATAACACGACGAAGCCGGCTTGCACGAAGCGGAAGGTCAGCCGCTCCAGGCGCAGCAGCGGCATGCCGGTGGCAGCGACTGCACCGGCAGTGTGGCGCAGGCGCTGTTCGGCCCGATCGAGCCAATGCGCATGCAACACCGCGGCGCCAAACAGCGCGTATGAGCCCACGCCCAACAACCAGTGCAGCGGCGCCCAGGCGTTGGCAGATTGCAGCCGCCAGTCGCCCGGGTAGGCCCAGGCCAGCAGCACCGCCAACGCGCCGGCCACGGCCAGCGCACGGCGCACCGTGGGCAGCGGCAACCAGCGGCTTTCCACGGCATGCACGGCCAGCACCAGCCACACCGTGATCGACAGCACCGGCCCAAAACCCAGGCGCGGCACGCCATCGGCGCGGCCCAGGCCGCTCACCTCCAGCACCAGCAACAGCGCATGCGCCAGCCAAGCCAGCGTCAAGGCCCAACTCGCCCAGCGCGCCGGCTGCGCGGCCGGCCACGCGGCCGCGGCATACGCCGCAACGGCCAACACAGCCAGCAGGCTGGGTGCGGCGAAGGGGGCGTCTAAAATCATTCGTCACAGTGTACTTTCGCGTGCCCCTCGTTCGAGGGCTGCATGCCCCCCGCGCCCATGGCCACCACTCTCACCGACCGCATGTCGCGCCTGGTCAAGACCATGCGCGGCCAGGCGCGCATGACCGAAAGCAATGTGCAGGACATGCTGCGCGAAGTGCGCATGGCTTTGCTTGAAGCCGATGTGGCGCTGCCGGTGGTGCGCGACTTCATCGCCCGCGTGAAAGAAAAGGCATTGGGCCAGGACGTGGCCGGCTCGCTCAACCCCGGCCAGGCGCTGGTGGGTGTGGTGCACAAGGAACTCGCCGCCACCATGGGCGACGGCGTGGCCGACATCAACCTGGCCACGCAGCCGCCGGCGGTGATCCTGATGGCCGGCCTGCAAGGCGCGGGCAAGACCACGACGACGGCCAAGCTGGCCAAGCACTTGATCGAACGGCGCAAGAAGAAGGTGCTCACGGTTTCAGCCGACGTCTACCGGCCCGCGGCCATCGAGCAATTGAAGACCGTCACCGCGCAGGCCGGCGCCGAATGGTTTGCGTCCACGCCCGACCAAAAACCGCGCGATATTGCTCTGGCCGCGCTCGACCATGCGCGACGCCATTACTTCGATGTGCTGCTGGTCGACACCGCCGGGCGCTTGGCCATCGACGAAGCGTTGATGACCGAGATCCGCGAGCTGCACGCCGTGTTGCAGCCGGTGGAAACGCTGTTCGTGGTGGATGCGATGCAGGGCCAGGACGCGGTCAACACCGCCAAGGCGTTCAAGGATGCGCTGCCGCTCACGGGCATCGTGCTGACCAAGCTCGACGGCGATTCGCGCGGCGGCGCGGCGCTGTCGGTGCGCGCCATCACGGGCGCGCCGATCAAGTTTGCCGGCGTGTCGGAAAAGCTCGATGGGCTGGAAGTGTTCGACGCCGAACGCCACGCCGGGCGCGTGCTGGGCATGGGCGACATCGTGGCGCTGGTTGAAGTAGTGCAAAAGGGCGTGGACGTTGACGCCGCGCAAAAGCTGGCCGACAAGTTCAAGAGCGGCAGCAACTTCGACCTGAACGACTTCCTGTCGCAAATCTCGCAAATGAAAAAGATGGGTGGCTTGAGCAGCTTGATGGACAAGCTGCCGTCGCAACTGGCGGCCAAGGCGCAGGGCGCCGACATGGGCCGCGCTGAACGCGACGTGCGGCGCATGGAAGGCATCATCAACTCCATGACCGCGCTGGAGCGGCGCAAGCCCGATCTGCTCAAGGCCAGCCGCAAGCGCCGCATCGCCGCCGGCGCCGGTGTTCACGTGCAGGAAGTGAACCGCATGCTGAATCAATTTGAGCAGATGCAAACCATGATGAAGAAGATGAAGGGCGGCGGCCTGATGAAGATGATGAAGCGCATGGGCGGCATGGGCGGCATGGGCGGCATGCCGCGCTGAGTGCGAGCTCGCGCCACGGCTGTGCAATTGCGCACGGGCGTGGCTGGTTCGTCGCCGCGCCGAAACACCTTGATACCGCCGTAGCGCGGCTGCAGCGCCGCTGCGGCCCTGTTCAGCCTACGGTTAGCCCTGTTGCCGCGACCAGGATCCAGACCATGGGCTTGCCCGAACCGATGACCCTTGCGCTGCTCGGCGCCACCGCATTGCTGGCGCTGGCCGGCCTGGCCTGGCAGCGCCAACAACAGCGCCGCGATGCGCGCCGCGCAGCGCGCGAAGAACTCGACACGGTGGCCGATTGGCCGCCCGATGCAGTGCGCGTGCTGAGCATTTCCGAGCGCCGCGCGCTGGAACTGGTGCGCAGCGCCTTGCCCGGCTTTCTGGTGCTGGCGCAGGTGCCCCTGTCGCGCTTCATCC
>JAYUHT010000376.1:0-11432 GCA_043766725.1 Burkholderiales bacterium
CAGCGGCGAGGTGGATCTGGCGGTCATCGTCGAAGGGCCTGATACCAGCGGGCTGCACGTGGCGCTGTACCGTCACGACCAGTTGGCCGTGGTGATGCGCAGTGACGACGCGCTGTGCGGCCAGACCCCGTTGTCGTTTGCCGACTTGTTGGAGCGCGACCTGGTTGGCCTGGAAGGTGGCAGCACGTTGACGCGCTTGCTTGAAGCCAAGGCCGCGTTGCTGCTGCGGCCCATGGCATTGCGCGTGCAGGTGCGCAGCTTCGAGCCCGTGTGCCGCGCCGTCGAGGCCCGGCTGGGCATTGGTGTGCTGCCGCTGGCCGCGGCGCGCAGCTTCGCCGTGGCCATGGGCCTGGCCGTGGAGCCGCTGCAAGACCCTTGGGCTCTGCGCTCGATGCGCCTGTGCACGCGCCAGGTGCCCGAGCCGAACTCGGCGCTGGGCAAGCTGGTTGGCCATTTGCAGGCATTGGCTGATTGAAGGTGCGGCGCAGCGCGGCGGTCTTGCCGCCGTGGCAATGCTGGTTTCGCGCAAAAGCAATGGCCTGACGCATGCCGCGCTTTGCACAATCAGCATCAGTGCAATGGATTCTGGAGTGCCCATGGAGCAACAAAACCCGCCGCCGCAACGCGACACCGATGGCCCGCCGCAGGCCGAGCCACCGCTGACCGGCATGTTGGTGGTGGCGCTGGAGCAGGCCGTGGCCGCGCCGTATTGTTCGAGTCGCTTGGCCGATGCCGGCGCGCGCGTGATCAAGATCGAGCGCGCCGAAGGCGACTTCGCACGCGGCTACGACAGCTCGGTGCAAGGCGAGTCGAGCTACTTTGTGTGGGTCAACCGCGGCAAGGAGTCGGTGGCGCTGAACCTGAAAGACCAGGCCGATCTGCAACTGCTGCGCCGCATGATCGCCCGCGCCGACGTCTTCATCCAGAACTTGGCCCCCGGCGCCGCCGAGCGCCTGGGGCTGGGCTCGGCCGCCTTGCGCGCACAGCACCCGCGCTTGGTGACCTGTGACATCAGCGGCTATGGCGACCGCGGCCGCTTGTACAAGATGAAGGCCTACGACCTGCTGGTGCAGGCCGAGAGCGGGCTCATTTCGGTCAGCGGTGCGCCCGGTGATTGGGGCCGCATCGGCGTGTCGCTGTGCGACATCAACGCCGGCCTGAACGCGCTGATCGGCATCAAGCAAGCCTTGCTGGCGCGCGCGCGCAGCGGCCGCGGCTCGGCGGTCAAGGTCAGCTTGTTCGATTCCGCGGCCGAGTTGATGGCCGTGCCCTATCTGCAAGCGCGTTATGGCGGCCAGGCGCCGGCGCGGGTGGGCTTGAAGCACCCCACCATCGCCCCGTATGGCGGCTTCACCTGTGCTGACGGGCGCGACATCGTGATCTCGATACAGAACGAACGCGAATGGGCTGACTTCTGCACCAGCGTGCTGCACGAGCCTGAATTGCTCAGCGACCCGCGCTGCGCCACCAACGGCGCCCGCATCGCACACCGCGAGTGGCTCGACGCGAAAGTGGCCGCGGTGTTTGCCGCTCACACCGGCACCGAGATGATCGATCGCCTGACCGATGCGCAAACCGCCTATGGCAGCGTGAACTCACTCAACGACTTGATCGAACACCCGCAACTGCGCACCCGCCGCATGCCGGTGGGTACGCGCAGCGTGGAAGTGCCGGCAGTGCCCTGGGCCGGGGAGTGGGACGCGCAGAGTTACCGCGCCGCGCCGGCGATCGATGAACACGGCGCCGCATTGCGGGCCGAGTTCGGCGCGGCCGGCAGCGAGCACGAGGCCGCCGCGGCCAGGTAAGGCCTGTTCAATGTGCGGTTAGGTTGACGGCATCGTTCTGCGTTGCAACGGCGCTTGAACCGCTTGAACAGATGGATCCGCTCACGCGGCTAGCTAGGCCACGAAGTGCGCCGATACCTGGCCCAACACGCCGAAGTCAGCCCGCACCGTGTCACCCTGCTGCACCGGCAGCGGCACCATGCAGGTGCCGGTGGAAACGATGTCTCCAGCGTGCAGCCCCAAGCCTTGCCCACGCAGCTCGTTGGCCAGCCAGGCCAGCGCGATGCGCGGGTCGCCCAGCACGGCGCTGCCATCGCCCTGTCGGCTCAGGCGAACGCCCTGCGGGCCGCGCACTTCGCCCTGCACGGCATGCGTGCGCAAGTCGATGGCGCGCCAATCGGCCGTGCTCGCAGCACCGATCACAAAGCGGCCGCAACAGGCGTTGTCGGCCTGCAATTGGGCTTCGCCGGCGCCAGCGAAATCAGCAAAGCGCGAGTTCGGCGCTTCGATCGCCGGGTGCAGGGTGGCCACGGCTTGCAGCACGTCTTCAACGCTGTACGGCGCAGCACGAGGTGGCAGACTGGCACTGAGGCGAAAGGCAAATTCCGGCTCGGCCACAGCCATGCGGTTGCCGTGCAGCGACACGCTGGCGCCGTCGCCATCAACCTCGCCCGACAACAGCCGCCCGGCCAAGGGCCCACTCACCGCGATGTGTTTCTGGCCCGCGACACTGGTAGCCGCGATCTTCCAGCCCAGCACGCTGCGAGCGCTGACCAAAGGCAACGTGGCCTGGATCGCGTGGCCTTCGGCGCGTGTGGTGGGGCGCAGGCCGGGCGGCAACTCGGTCAGTGCCGTGCCGGCTTGAAAGTGGGCCCACAGCAGGCGCGCGGCTTCATGTGCGGCCGTGTCATTCATGAGGTCATTTCGAAGGACATCACAGCGGCCAGGTGCGATAGCGCTTCAACGCCGAAAGGTCAGGCTCGGCGCCGAGACCTGGCCCCGTGGGCACCGGCACCGCGCCGTTTTGCACGGGCAGCAGGTTGCCGATGATGGCTTCACGTCCGGCATTGGGGTGCGCGTCGAATTCGAGCAAGCCGGTGCCGCCGGCAGCGGCCAGCACATGCAGCGAAGACAACAAGGCCAGGCCGCCGCCAAAGTAGTGCGGGCAATAGCGCTTGCCCGCTGCCACCGCGGCGCGGGCCACGCGCAGGTTCATGCTGATGCCGCCCCACTTGGTGACGTCAGGCTGAATCACTTGCAGCGCGCCGGCGTGCAAAGCGTCGTCAAACTGCGTGCCCTGCATGTTTTCACCGCCAGCCAGGGGCGTGCTTGAAGCCCGCGCCAGCGCGGCCCAGTCGGCCGCCGGTGCATCCACGCGCAGCGGCTCTTCCAGCCAGTTCAGCTTCAGGCCCCGCGCTTCGCGCACGAACTTCAAGGCCTCGCTCAAACCCCAGGCCTGGTTGGCATCGCAGGTGATCACCGCCCGCTCGCCCAACGCGGCGCGCATGGCCTGCAAGTTGGCCAGGTCGCGCGCCAGGTTGAAGCCGATCTTGAGCTTGAAGGCGCGGTGGCCTTCGGCTTGGCGCGCCAGCGCGAAGTGCTCGGGCGCGTCGGGGTTGATGCCGGTCACGTACACCGGCACTTGCTTGACCGCCGCATCGCCGCCCAGGTAGCGGTGCATGGGCACGCCGTCGCGCTTGGCGGCCAGGTCCCACAGCGCAACGTCGATGCCGGCCAGCACCGCTGCAATCGGCCCCACTTCGCCGGTTTGCAGCACCAACACTTCAAGCTCGCGCGTGAGCTGCTCGAAGGCCTGCGCCGGGCCCTGGAAACTGCGGCCCAGCAGGCGCTCGCCCAGGTCGGCCGCCAGGCGCGCGCGGTGCTCTGCGCCCACCGCGGGCCAGTTGCTCCAGACCTCGCCCCAACCTTCGCTGCCGTCGCGTTCGATGGCGCGCACCAGCACCATCGGGCGGTCGCGAAAGCTGCCGAAGGCCACCTTGATCGGCGCGGCCAGCGGCACGCGAAAGGCGTAGGCCTCCAGGCGTTCAAGTTGAATCGTTGACATGGCTTGTCGTGCCTCGCTGCGTTCAGGGCCGGAGCTGACCCGCGGGCAGGGCGCGGGCATGGTGACGCCGCATCGTAGGCAAGGCATGGCAACGCGGCCATCAACAAAACGGCAAGACTCGATTGCCCGAATTCGAATTCACGCCGCGGTGCCGGCTGCCTAGGATGGCGCCGATCTTCAAGGAGCCCCGGCGCATGTTCGACCACCTGTCCCCCGCCAAGCTGTTCTCGCTGCAAGGGCAGGTGGTGTTCGTCACGGGCGCGGCCGGCGGCATTGCGGCGGGCCTGCTGCCGGGCTTTGCCGCCGCCGGAGCCAGCCTGGTGCTGGCCGACCGCTCTGACGCCGTGTTGGCGCGCGCCGAATCCCTGCGCGCCGCCGGCGTGCCGGTGCTGCCGCTGATGTTCGACGTGACCGACCTGGCCGCCGTGGACGCCGCTTACGCGCAAGCCGTGCAGCATTTCGGCCGCGTGGACGTGCTGGTCAACAACGCCGCGGTGATCGTGCGCAAGCCCTTCCTGGAGCTGGAGGCGAGCGACTGGCAGCGCGTGATCGACACCAATCTCACCGCCTGCTTCCACCTCGCACAGCGCGCCGCCAGGTTGATGGTGGCGCAGCGCAGCGGGCGCATCATCAACATGAGTTCGATCATGAACCATGTGTCGCGGCCGAACCTGATGCCCTATGTGACGGCCAAGGGCGCGCTGGCCGCCATGACGCGCTCGATGGCCGCTGACCTGGCCGGCACCGGCGTGACGGTGAACGCGCTGGCGCCGGGCTACACCGCCACCGAATTCAGCGAAGCCAAGAAGCCCGAGTTCAACGACTTCATTCGCGACTGGACGCCCGTGCGCCGCTGGGGCCAGCCCGAAGACCTGGTGGGTGCGGCGCTGCTGCTGGCCTCGGGCGCGGGCAGCTACATCAACGGCCACGTGCTGTACGTGGACGGCGGCTTCCTGGCCGTCACAAAATGAGCGCCCCAAGGCCGGCCGAAGCCGGCCGCCCCCCGTGGGGATCAAGCAAAGTGGCAGAGCCACATTTGCTTGGGAGCCTGCCCGTGAGCGCTGCCCTGCCCAGCGCTGCCAAAGCGGCCCCGGTGCTGGCGCCGCGGCGCAGCCTGCCGCCCTGGCTGCGCCGCGCCGGCATTGCGCTGCGCAGTTTTTCCATCTTCCTGCTGGCGTGGTGGCTGCTGGCGCAATGGAACGGCAACCCGATCCAGCTGCCCGACCCGCTGCGCGTGGCCAAGGCCATGTTTGAACTGGCGCGCGAGGGCGAGGTGTTTGAACATGCCTCGGTGAGCACCGCGCGCCTGGCCTTGAGCCTGCTCATCGCCATGCTGCTGGCCGTGCCACTGGGCTTTGTGATGGGCTTGTCGCCGTGCGTTGAAGCCTACGTCGACCCACTGGTTGAACTGCTGCGGCCGATCTCGGGCATTGCCTGGATCCCGCTGGCGTTGTTCATCTTCGGCGTGGGCAACACGCTGCCGGTGTTCATCATGGTCTACGTGGCCTTCTTTCCGCTGCTGTTGAACACCGTGGCCGGTGTGCGCGGGGTCGATGCCAAGCTGCTCGCGGCTGCGCGCACCATGGGCATTTCACGCCAGGCCACGCTGCGCCATGTGGTGGTGCCCGCCGCGTTGCCCACGGTGATGGTCGGCGTGCGGCTGGCCTTTGCCGGCGCCTGGGCCGCGGTGGTGGCGGCCGAGTTGATTGGCGCACCCAGCGGGCTGGGTTTTGCCATCGAGTGGTACCGGCAGTTGTTGATGAGCCCGAAGGTCTTTGGCTTCATCGCCGTGATCGGCATGGTCGGTTTTTTGTGCGACACCTTGTTGCGTGCCCTGCAGCGAAAACTCACGCCGTGGTCACAGGGGGCCGAGTTATGAGTGCGGCTGCGCCTTCACTTGCACTGCCTTCACCGCAAGCCAGGCTGTGGCAGGCGTTGGCCCTGCCGTTGCTGGCGCTGGTGGCCTGGCAACTGTGGGCCTTCACGCTGCCGCCCGACACACGTGCGCCTTATCCAACCAAGGTGCTCAGCACGTTCTATGCGCTCACTGCCAGCGGCGATCTGCCCAACGCCTTGGTGCAAAGCCTGGGCCGCGTGCTGGCCGGTTTTGCCTGCGCACTGGTGCTGGGCGTGGGCCTCGGGGTGTTGATGGGCTCGAGCCGCGCGCTGCGCGACAACCTCGACCCGATCATTGAAAGCTTCCGCCCCATCGCGCCGATGGCGGTGCTGCCGATCGCCATTCTGTGGTTCGGCACCGGCACGCCCGCGGCGCTCTCGATCGTCACCTACGCCGCCTTCTTCCCGCTGCTGGTGAACACCGTGCATGGCGTGAGCCATGTTGACGCCAAGCTGCTGCGTGCGGCCCAGACCATGGGCGTGCCGCGCGCTCGCATCCTGCGCCATGTGCTGCTGCCTGCTGCAATGCCATCGGTGGTGTTGGGCGCGCGCCTGGCCATGGGCGTGGCGTGGACGGCGATCATCGCCGCCGAGCTTGCGGTGGGTGCGAAGTCGGGCGCCGGTGGCTCGGGCGGCATCGGCCAGATGATGTTCATCTTCTATGCCTACAGCGTGGATCTCAACGCCATCGTCGTTTGCATGATCGTGGTGGGCTTGGTCGCGTTGCTGATCGACCGCCTGTTCCGCGCCGCCGAGCGGCGGCTGATGCCCTGGAAGGTTTAAGAGCCCGTGAACATGACCGCCACCACTCCCAAGCTGCGACTGCGCGGCATCTCCAAGCAGTTCCAGGCTGCGCGAACGGGCACGCCCACGCTGGCCGTGGCCGACTTCTCGCTCGATGTGCAGGCTGGCGAGTTCGTCTGCATCGTCGGGCCT
The DNA here is from genome assembly GCA_043766725.1 of Burkholderiales bacterium. Lineage (GTDB taxonomy): Bacteria > Pseudomonadota > Gammaproteobacteria > Burkholderiales > Burkholderiaceae_C > Rubrivivax. Next base: position 6,682 of record JAYUHT010000376.1, read on the forward strand.
TCGGGCTGCGGCAAGAGCACGGTGCTGAACCTGATTGCCGGGTTGGACAGCGCCAGCGCCGGCAGCATCGAGATGGACGGCCGGGCCATCACCGGCCCCGGCGCCGAGCGCGGTGTGATGTTTCAAGACTATGCGTTGATGCCCTGGCAGACGGTGGTGCAGAACGTGGGCTTCGGCCTGGCGCACGGCACGCCGGGGCACGGCATGACCCCGGCGCAGCGCCAAGAGCGCGTGCGCGAATACATCGAGTTGGTGGGCCTGAACGGCGCTGAAACAAAGTACCCGCACCAGCTTTCAGGCGGCATGCGCCAGCGCGTGGCGCTGGCTAGGCTGCTGGCCAACGGCCCCGATGTGCTCTTGCTCGACGAGCCCCTGGGCGCGCTGGATGCGCAAACCCGGCTCATCTTGCAGGTGGAACTGCTGCGCATCTGGGGTGAGACGCAAACGCGCGAGCAGCGCAAGACGGCTGTGTTCATCACGCACGACATCGAAGAGGCCGTCTTTTTGGGTGACCGCGTGATCGTGATGAGCAGCCACCCGGGCCGCATCAAGGCCGAGATCGAGATCGACCTGCCGCGCCCGCGCCGCGAATCGGTGCGCGCCGAGGCGCGCTTTGGCGAACTGAGTGAGCGCATCTGGAATTTGATTCGAGACGAGGCCTACCGCGCCATTGGCGGCAGCGCTGTTGCCACCCCCACGCATAACGAGGAGTCCGCTGTATGAACACGTTAGACACACCCCTGCCGCGCCGCCGTGCACTGCAACTCTTGGGTGGCGGTGCCGCGCTGGCTGCCGCGCCGGCCATCGTGCGCGCCCAGGGCACGCGCCAAACGTACAAGGTGTCAGTGGGCCGCATTCCCTGGGCCGCCGGCAATTCGCCCATGACCCAGTACATGATCAACAACAAGCTGTTCGAAAAGCGCGCCGCCGAACTGGGCTACGACCTCACCGTGGAGTGGCGCGAGTACCCCACCGCGTTGCCGATGGTGGAAGCCATCGTGGGCAACAACCTCGACATGGGCATGTGGGGCAACACGCCGATCATTCGCGCCATCTCGGCCAAGCTGCCGGTGAGCTTGATGGTGGTGGGTGAAGGCCATTTGCGTTTCGTCATCGCCACGCGCAAGGGCTCGCCGATTCGCACCCTGCAAGACCTGAAGGGCAAGACCGTGGGCACGCTGCTGGGGGGTGACCCGTACAACGCGATGTCACAAATGATGCGTCACGAGTTGGGCAGCGCGAACCCGAAAGATCACGACATCAAGATCGTCAACATGACCACCCTGGCGCAGGCCGCGCAGGTGCCCACCGGCACCGACGCCACCTGCGCCATCTACCCGGCCTACCTGGCCGCTGAGCCCACTGGCACGGTGGCCATCATGAACTCGTTCGGCTACACCGAAGGCCACTATGAAGGCCCGCACGGCAAGGGCGCGGGGATCTTGCTGCCGTCAGTCAAGAAATCGGCCTTCTACCCTGACGGCTACTACCTGCACCGCAGCTTCTGGCTGGCGCACAACGCCCTGACCGAGAAGCACCCCAACGTGGTGGTGGCGTTCTTGATGGCGCAGCAGGAGGCCGTGGCCGCGCTCACCGCCATGAACCCGGGCGCGGTGTCGCAATTGGTGAAGGACTACTGGAAGCTCGACCCCGAGGCCGGCGCCAAGGTGGTGAAAGACGACGTGCTGTTCGCGCGCGGCTGGGCCTGGCCCACCGAGAACGATGCCCGCGCGGTGTTGGAGACCAGCAAGTACCTGGTCGACAACAAGATCATCGAGCAGCCCTTGTCGTGGGCCCAGGTCAAGGGGGCGTTCGAGCGCACTGCGCCACTGGTGCAACAGGCCTACGAACGGTTGGGCTCGAAACCGGGCGCGGCCGAGTTCTTGCGCACGGACACGGCCGACTTGCGTGGCCTGCCGCTGTGGCAAATGAAGCAATGGGCAGAACGCAGTTGAATTCTTCAAAACCAGAGGAGATGGCATGAAAGTCGGTTTCATTGGCTTGGGTGTGATGGGCGCGCCGATGGCGGCCAACATTCTGAAAGGCGGGCACGCGCTCACGGTGTTCGACCTCGATCCGGCCGCCATGGCCAGGCTCATCACCCTCGGCGCGCGGGCTGCAACATCGCCGCGCGAAGTGGGCGCGGCCAGCGACATCGTGGTCACGATGCTGCCGCTGCCGGCGCATGTTGAACAAGTGGTGTTGGGGCCGAACGGCGTGGCCGAAGGCTTGCCGCGCGGTGGCTTGGTGATTGAGATGAGCACCATCGACCCTCAAACCTCCAGGCGTGTCGGCCGGGCGCTGCGCGAGCGCGGCATGGCGCTGGTCGACTCGCCCGTGGGCAAGACCAGCGAGCATGCCGTCACAGGCACGCTCACGTTGATGGTGGGCGGTGAGCCGGCCGACATCGAACGCGCCAAGCCGGTGCTGAACTGCATGGGCAACCAGACCTTTCTGTGCGGCGGCCCGGGCGCCGGCCATGCCATGAAGATGACCAACAACCTGCTGGCCACCACCATCATGTGCGCCAACACCGAGGCGCTGGCCATCGGCGTGAAAGAAGGGCTGACGCTGGAGCTGATGCTGGAGGTGATGAAGACCACCATGGCCTGGAACCAGCAGCTCGCCGTGGCGATGCCCAAGAAGGCCTTCATCGGCGACGACAGCCCGGGCTTCATGGTCAAGCTGGCCGCCAAGGATGTGCGCCTGGCGGTTGATGCGGCCAAGGCGCTGGGCTTCGACGCCGTGGTGGGCGCCGGCGCGCTGGCCACGCTCGACCGTGCCGCGGCGCTGGGCTATGCCGAGCGTGACACCGCGGCGCTGATGAGGATTCGTGAAGACGAACTGGGCATCAAGGTGCGGCCTGCTGCAGGGAGCAGATCATGAGCCCGCCGGGCCGCCCCAAGAGCGAATTCCGGAGTGCGCAGCACGAAGGTACTCCAATGACAACCACCCACACCAAGCGCCTGGGGTTGGTGCGCAAGCGCGACGACATGACGCATGAGGCCTTCACGCGCCACTGGCTGGGCGTGCATGCTCAGCTCTGCGTCAAGTTGCCGGGCCTGAAGCGCTACTCGGTCAACCTGGTGGACAAGGCGCGCTTTCCCAACTTCGGCTACGACGGTTTTTCCGAGCTATGGTTCGACTCCGAAGCGGCGCTGTGGGCCGCGCTCGAAAGCCCCGAGGGCAAGACCTTGTTGGCTGACTTGCCCAACTTTGCGGGCAGCATCGAGCCGATCATTTCGGTGGAAACGCCGTTCATCTGGCCGTGACCGCAGCGCGCTAGAACAGCGCCGCCGTGGCGGCCGGCAGCGCACGCGGATAAGCGGCGCACCGGCCGCACACACAAGGCCTCATGCGCTGGCAGCCCATGCCCAGGAGCACCGAGGCTCAAGCCCCTTCTCGATAGAATGGGCCATGCCCGCTGACAACACCCCTCCCAGCCCGCCGCCGCCAGCGCCGCCGCGGCATGGCGATGGGCATGGCGCCGTTGTGGCTGAGCGGCAGGAAGCACGCACGAAGCCACCGCCGCCGTATCAAGTCTTGATGCTGAATGACGATTACACCCCGATGGAGTTCGTGGTCATGGTCTTGCAGCAGTATTTTTCGCACGACCTGGAGACAGCCACGCAAATCATGCTCATGATCCACCATCACGGGCGTGCGGTGTGCGGGGTGTTTTCCAAGGACATCGCTTCGACCAAGGTAGAACTGGTGCTTGCGGCAGCCCGCCGCAATGGACACCCCCTGCAGTGCTTTATGGAGGCCGCATGATTGCGCAAGAACTGGAAGTCAGCCTGCACATGGCGTTCGTCGAGGCGCGCCAACAGCGGCATGAATTCATCACGGTCGAGCACCTGTTGCTGGCCTTGCTGGACAACCCCTCTGCCGCCGAAGTGCTGCGCGCCTGCGCCGCCAATATTGACGACCTGCGCAAGAGCCTGGTTAATTTCGTTAAGGAAAACACGCCCACCGTTTCCGGCACCGAAGAGGTCGACACGCAGCCCACGCTGGGTTTTCAGCGCGTCATTCAGCGCGCGATCATGCATGTGCAGTCCACCGGCAATGGCAAGAAAGAAGTCACTGGCGCGAACGTGCTGGTGGCCATCTTCGGCGAGAAGGATTCGCACGCCGTGTACTACCTGCACCAGCAAGGCGTCACCAGGCTCGACGTGGTGAACTTCATCGCCCACGGCATCAAGAAGTCTGACCCGCCGGAGGCGCCAAAGGGCAACGAAAGCAGCAGCGGCGAAAGCGACAAGGAAGAGGCCGCCGAGGGCAAGGGCTCGCCACTCGACCAGTTCACGCAGAACCTGAACACCCTGGCACGCGACGGCAAGATCGACCCGCTGATCGGCCGCCAGCATGAAGTCGAGCGCGTCATTCAAATCTTATGCCGCCGGCGCAAGAACAACCCGCTGCTGGTGGGCGAAGCCGGCGTGGGCAAGACCGCCATCGCCGAGGGCCTGGCCTGGCGCATCACGCAAAACGATGTGCCCGAGATCCTGGCCGCGAGCACGGTGTATGCGCTGGACATGGGCTCCCTGCTGGCCGGCACCAAATACCGCGGCGATTTCGAGCAGCGGCTCAAGGGCGTGCTCAAGGCCTTGAAAGACAAGCCCAATGGCGTCTTGTTCATTGACGAAATCCACACCCTGATCGGTGCCGGTGCGGCCAGCGGCGGCACGCTCGATGCATCCAATCTACTCAAGCCGGGCTTAAGCTCTGGCCGACTCAAGTGCATCGGTGCC